>NZ_JBYTEG010000012.1:125956-215009 GCF_058792255.1 Cupriavidus sp. CPT47-8839-RL05A
CACCCCCTCCCCGCCCCCCCGCGCAGGTTCGTTTGTCCCCCCGAGTTTTCCCGAATAGGTGGCCGGCATGCGCTTCCAGCGCCGCTTTGGCGTAGCCGATCCTGGTCTTTTTGGTACCAAAATCGTTGACTGAGTACCGAATGCCTCCTACATTGGGAGCCCTGACAAAGACAGATCCGAGGAGACAACATGAGCCGTCAAGCTTCGGCCGCTGCGGTAGTCCATGGCGGCGCTACGGTGGGCCAGCTCTATGCGGCCGCGCTGCGTGCCCGGCCCGGCGTGCCCGCCATCGTCGGCGACGACACCACGCTGAGCTATGAGGCGCTCGCGCGGCAGTGCGCGCGCGTCGCGCGGCTGTTTGCCGCCCGCGGCCTGGCGCGCCAGGATGCCGTGGCCTTCCTGGTGGGCAACCGCGCCGAAGCGGTCGCCGCCATCATCGCCGCGCAGCTGGCCGGGCTGAAGAACGTATCGCTGCATCCGATGGCATCGGAAGCGGATCACGCCTTCGTGCTGCAGGATGCCGGGGTGCGGGCGCTGGTGGTGGACAACGCCCGCTTCAGCGAGCGCGCGCGCGTGCTGGCAGCTGGCGCCGGCCTGCAGGTCCTGCCGCTGGACGATGGCGAGTTCGGGCCTGGCCTGGCCAATGCGGCGGCTGCGTTCGATGACGCGCCCGTGGTCCCCGGCGACGACCCCACGGAAATCAGCCGGCTGGCCTATACCGGCGGCACCACTGGCCGTTCCAAGGGCATCCTGCATACGCACCGCACCACGGTGACGGTGCTGCAGTATATGCTGGCCAGCTACGAATGGCCGGCGCAGATCCGCTACCTGGTGACCACGCCGATCTCGCACGCGTCCGGCAGCCTGTTCCTGCCGACGCTGCTGCGCGGCGGCACCATCTACCTGTGCGACAAGTTCAGCCCCGCCGATTTCCTGCGCCGCGTGGCCGAACAGCGGATCAACCTGACCTTCCTGGTGCCCACGCAGATCTATGGCCTGCTCGATTGCGACGGGCTGGACGCGGCCGACCTGTCCAGCCTGGAGCTGGTGCTCTACGGCGCCGCGCCGATCGCGCCGGTGCGCCTCGCTGACGCGCTGCGCCGCATCGGCCCGGTGTTCGGGCAGGTCTACGGCCAGGCTGAAGTGCCGATGTGCATCAGCTACCTGAGCCAGCGCGACCACGATCCGGACAACCCCGAGCGCCTGCGCTCGTGCGGCAAGGTGATCCCGGGCAACCAGGTCAAGCTGCTGGACCCCGACCTGCGTGAAGTCGCGCCGGGCGAGGTGGGCGAGCTGTGCGTGCGCGGTCCGCTGGTGATGGAGGGCTACCTGAACCGGCCCGAGGAAGACGCCAAGGTCTTTGCCGGCGACTGGCTGCATACCGGCGACATGGCCCGTTGCGACAGCGAGGGCTTCCTGTACATCGTCGACCGCGCCAAGGACATGATCATCAGCGGCGGCTTCAACGTGTACCCGAGCGAGGTGGAGCATTGCCTGGCGCTGCACCCGGCCATCGCCATGTCCGCGGTGATCGGCATCCCCGACCCCAAGTGGGGCGAAGCGGTCATCGCCGTGGTCGCGGCCCGGCCCGGTGCCGCGCTTACCGAGGCCGACGTGATCGGCCACGTGACGCAGCACAAGGGTGTGGTCAATGCGCCCAAGCAGGTGGTGTTCGTGGATGAGCTGCCGCTGACCGCGCTGGGCAAGATCGACCGCAAGGCCATCCGCGGCCGCTACTGGGGCGGCCAGGAGAGGCAGGTGGCCTGAGCGCGCCCACCGCATGCCGCACGGCCCCGCAAGAGGGCCGGCGGCCTGCCAGACCGACAACAATGGAGGAGACCATCATGGCAATCCGCTCACGTTTCAACGCTATCCGCCCAACCCGGGCGCTCCACGCCGCGCGGGCATGCCTGCTGGCGCTGGGCCTCGCCTGCGCCAGCGTGCACGCCGCCGACACCTACCCGGCCAGGCCGATCCGCTTCGTGGTGCCGTTCGCGCCGGGCGGCGTCACCGACCTGACCGCACGCACCTTCGCCAAATACATGGGCGACGCCCTGGGCCAGCCGCTGGTGGCGGAGAACAAGCCGGGCGCCGGCGCGACCATCGGTGCCAACTTCGTGGCACGATCGGCGCCGGACGGCTACACGCTGCTGCTGGGCACCAACGTCACCCATGCGATCAACCCGCGCCTGATCGCGGCGACGCCCTACGACCCGCTGAAGGACTTCCAGGCGGTGGCCGTGTTCGGACTGAATGGCAATGTGCTGCTGGTGAACAACAACTTCCCGGCCAAGACCTTTGCCGAGTTTCTGGCATACGTCAAGGCCCGGCCCGGCAAGGTGAACTACGCGTCGGGCAGTGTCGGCAGTTCGGCGCACCTGTCGGCGGAGTTGCTCAAGCAGGACGTGAAGGGGCTGGAGTACACGCACGTGCCCTATGGCGGGCCGTCCGAAGCCATGGCCGCGCTGATAGGCGGGCACGTGGACTTCCTGTTCGCCAACATCGGCGCCGCGGTCACGCAGGTGAAATCGGGCAAGGTGCGCGCGCTGGCGGTAACCACCGCGAAACGCGCGCCGCAGTTGCCGGACGTGCCCACTATCGCGGAATCGGGCGTCCCCGGTTTCGAGGTCGTGGGATGGATGGCGGCCTTCGTGCCCAAGGGCACGCCGGCGCCAGTGGTGACGCGGCTGAACGAGGTCATCAACCAGGCCCAGAAGAACCCGGATCTGCGCACCACGCTGGATGCCGCGGCGCTGATCCCGGTAGTGGCGGCGCCCGACCAGGCCAGCCGCTTCGTGCAGGATGAATACGTCAAGTGGGGCCGCGTGATCCGCGCCGCCAACATCCCGCCGCAATAGCAGGGCAGGCGCCGCGATCCGCGGCTAGGACGTGCCGGCGCCGGCTTCGGGCCGGCACAGCAGGCCGTTCAGGATGATCTCGTAGAACTCGCTGAAGGCATCGCCGATCTTCAGGCCGGTTTCCTTCAGGAACTGCTGATTGCGCAGCCGGTACGCCGCGCCCAGGATCGCTTCGGAAACCAGCCGCGGATTGTGCGGCGCCATCAGCCCTTGCCGCATGCCTGCCTCGAGCAGGCTCTCCAGCCCGCGCACGCGCGCCAGCTGGTAGTCGTCGAATATCGCCCGGCCGCTGTCGATCGCATCCAGGTCCGCCAGCGCGGCCTTGCTCAGTCCCGACGTGTTGAGCGCGGCATGCAGGTAGGCGGACACTGCCCGCGCCGCATCGCTTTCGCGGCGCGCCGCGGCAAAGCCCCTTTCCAGGTTGTCAGCGAGCACGTCGCGGCAGATGCCGACGAACAGCGCTTCCTTGGTCGGCGCGATCTCGTACAGGCGCCGCCGCGAGCAGCGCATGCGTCGGGCAATCTCGCCGATGGTCAGCGACGACACGCCTTCGGTGCTCAGCAGCCGGGTCAGTTCGTGGACAAATTCTTCATCGGTGCGTCGAGTCGGCATGAAACGGGTGGCAAGCCGGGCAAGCGCCGGGCGCGTGAGTGTAGATGCCGAATCTTACGACGACTGCGCGGTGCAGGCATGGCGATGGATCGCAAGCAGGCTTCCATCAGGCGAGGCCGCTCGCGCGCCTCGCCGTGAACTGACCGGCCCCCTCAGTTGAGATGACCGACCGCGCGCAGGTATTCGTTCTTCTTCTCGAAGATCAGCGCGCTCAGAAAGGCGGCGTCATAGGCGGCCAGCAGGTGCGCGTGGTGTTCTTCGATATAGCGGGCCACGCGCGCCTTCTCGCATTCGATGCCGCACAGCCATTCATACATCTCGGCGTCCCAGCGGAAGCGCAGGCCCAGCTCGATAAACGCGGCGTTGTAGGCGGCGAGCTGGGTGTCGCGCGGAATGGGTTGGTTATCGGTGCCGACCGTGATGGCAGCCTGGCGGCTTTCCTGCTGGATCTGGTTCATGCTCGTCTCCTGAGATGCGCTGTAGCGGTTGGGTTGAGACAAGCATAGGGACCGCGAATGATTTACGATAATTAAAGTTTCATAGCAAAACCATAATCAATCGTTTATGCATTCTGGCGGATCAAACCTTCCACGCCGGTTATTCGCTCGATCAGTCCCGCGCCTTCCTCCATCAGGAACTGCTTGAACGCCAGCGCCACCGGTGGCAGCCGCTTGTTCTTGCGGTGCACCACATACCAGTTGAGCATCACCGGGAAGCCCTCGATGTCCAGCACGGCGAGCTTGCCGGCCTGCAATTCCAGGCCGACCGTGTGCGCCGACAGGAAGGCGATGCCCATGTTGGCGATCACGGCCTGCTTGATGGTCTCGGTGCTCTTGATCTCCATCGCGATGCGCATGTTCGACAGACGCCCGGCAAAGCCCTCCTGCATCGAATTCCAGGTATCCGAGCCTTTCTCGCGTGAAACGAAGGCTTCATCAGCCAGCTCGGCCAGCGGGATATTGCGCTGGCCGACCAGCGGGTGGGTGGGCGCAGCCACGATGACATAGGGGTGGGGGGCGAAGGCCTCGTTGATGGTGTCCATGCCTTCGGGCGGGCGCACCATCACCGCCAGGTCGGTCAGGTTGCCGGCCAGCTGGTGCAGCAATTCCTCGCGGTTATGCACGGCAAGGTTCAGGGTCACGCCTTCATGGCGGTTCATGAACTCGGCCAACAGGCGCGGAAAGAAATAGTCGCCGGCGCTGATCACCGCCACGTTGAGCCGGCCGCCGGAGATGCCCTTGAGCTGGGACATGGCGTCTTCGGCCTCGCGGAACTGCTGGATGATGCTGCGGCTGTAATGCAGCATCTCGTGGCCCGCCGGGGTCAGGTAGATCTTCTTGCCCAACTGCTCGAACAGGGGCAGCCCCACGTGGTGCTCCAGCTGCCGCACCTGGGTCGATACCGCGGGCTGCGTCAGGTGCAGTTCCTCGGCAGCGCGTGAAAAGCTCATATGGCGGGCAACGGTCTCAAAGACCTTCAACTGCCGCAGTGTGGCGTTCCTCATCCTCGTCCCGTGCAATATATAAACGATTGGCTATATAAACGATAAAAAACTTTATGCAGTGCTGATCTTAGATTCAAGTAGCATCAATCGTCGGATTTGCCTGCCCCGCCCCGAATCCGGCTCTCCGGCTTGCGCCAGGAGCCCGCCAATGGCCACAAGCATGGCCGATAACAACGATGGCTGCCTACAGCCACGACAAAAAATACACAAGGAGACTACCGTGACCGGACTGAATGCAACGGTGCGTGCAACGCGGCACCCCGCCATGGCTGAAGAGACCCGTCGCAGCCACGCCGGTGCCGGGCAGGGGGGCAGGTCGTGAATATCTCGCTCCCCCAACTGAAGGCCTTCGCCGCAGTGGCGCGGCACAAGAGCTTTACGCGTGCCTCGGTTGAGCTCGGCCTGACGCAATCCGCGGTCAGCCGCAGCGTGCGTGAGCTGGAAGATGAGATCGACCAGCGCCTGTTCGACCGTACCACGCGCCAGGTGGAACTGACCGATGCCGGCCAGCACCTGTCGCAGCGCATCTGCCACCTGATCGAAGAGGTCGAGCAGACCCTGCGCGACAGCCAGAGCGCCAGCCGTCCGTGCCAGGGCCTGGTGCAGATCGCTTCGGATCCGGTGCTCAGCTCGATGTCGGTGCCGACGTGGCTGGCCGGCTGCCGGCAAGCGTGGCCGGCAATTGCCATCCACCTGAAGGACCGCTCGCAGGAGTCGGTGCTGCAGAGCGTGCGCAGCGGCGAGGTGGACTTCGGCATTGCCACCGATCCGAAGCCAACCGACGACCTCTATTGTGAACCGCTGTGCGTCGATGCCTACCACGCCGTCCTGCCCGCCCAGCATCCGCTGGCCATGCGCGACGCGGTAGGGTGGGGCGACCTGAGCGATGCCCGCGTGCTGGCCCTGGACCAGCAGTGCGGCATGCAGCCCGCGGTGGAGAAGGCGCTCAGCAGCTATCACGTGCGCGCGGGCTCGCTGCAGTTGCTCGGCCACTTTGCGGCAGTGTTCGGCATGGTGGCGCTGGGCCTTGGCATCGGCGTGGTGCCGTCGCGTGCCCAGGTGGGCGGCATGAACCCGGCGGCGGTGATGCGGCCGCTGCGTCCGCAGGTGACTTCCACGGTGATGCTGGTTCGGCGCAAGAGCCGTTCGCTCAAGCCCAATGCCGCGGCAATCTGGGATGCCTTGCGCGGCCAGGAGTATCAGGAGTCGCCGGTGGTGCGTCGTGAAACCACCATGGTGTGAGGCAATCGGCTCATCTGAGGGCATGGGGCGGGCATTCGTTGTATTAGTGCAAAACTTCCATTGATATATCACATACAGGATATTTACACATAGTGCGGTGCAGCATATAATGAAAACTCCTGATCACAACGCTATTGGAGTTTTCAAATGGAAGTCGCTCTTCTCTTCGCTCTTGGCCTGGGCCTGATTGCTGCCGGTGCCGGCGTGACCACGCTGCTGGCCACGCGCCTGCCGATGGATGTGCTGGTGACCGCGCAGGAGCACGGTCGCTTCGCCGGCCTGGGCTCGAACCAGGAAGGCGATGGCGTGGGCCGTGCCAGCCCGTCGCGCATCGTTCCCGCTGCCGGTGAGCTGGCCTACGCGTAATGCGCGCCGGCGCCATGCGCCATCGCGCTGAACCGCGCAACCAGCAAGGGTTGTAGCGGCCGGCATCCCTTGTGGCAGTACCTCGGTTGATTCCTGATCTGCGGCATGCGCCGCGAGCCAGGGCAGGGTTCTGCACGAACCTGCGGCCGCCACCATCTTCCTCCCCGATCGCTGCCAGCGATCGCTCTGCACGACCCCTCTTCCTGCGCCCGGTGCCAAGCCGGCAGGCTCGCTGCTGTGTCTTTAACGCCGCTTTCGGCGTCGTTCCCAAGCCATACGCGCGTGACCAGACATTAATGTATGCATCTAGGGACTTTCCCCAATTCATCGTTTTCCCGGTTTTTCCGAGGCGCGATCCCCGGCATTCTTGCAGATGCCATCAGTCGGCTGATTCATGTGCCGATGCATGGCAACTGCTTGATTTCCAAAGACTCCGGATGCTGTCGGACCGGCCATTGATGCAGTATGTGCACCAGTCGCACTGCAGCAACGGCCAACCAGGCGTCGCTCACCGCGGTTCCATGCTGCAGAGCCGCGACGAATACGCTTGACTTACCTGATATATCACATACCGTATAGCACTAGAACGGCTCAGCTGTTCTTTGACTGAGAGTCACGCAGAGGCGTCTACAGGCGCCCATCTTCCACCTTGGCGGCAAGCCGCTATAAGGAGACATCATGGAATTGCAGCAGCAGAGGGAGTCCACGTCGCGCTTTGCGTCGCCGTGGGTGCAACTGGTATTCGGCGTGATCTGCATGGCGATGATCGCCAACATGCAATACGGCTGGACGCTGTTCGTCAACCCGATCGACGACAAGTACCACTGGGGCCGCACCGCGATTCAGGTGGCCTTCACCATCTTCGTCGTGACGGAAACCTGGCTGGTCCCGATTGAAGGCTATCTGGTCGACAAGTACGGCCCGCGTCCGGTAGTGGTGGGCGGCGGCCTGCTGTGCGCCATTGCCTGGGCCCTGAACTCGGTGGCGTCCTCGCTGCCCATGCTTTACTTCGCGGCGGCGATCGGCGGCCTGGGTGCGGGCGCGGTGTATGGCACCTGCGTGGGCAACGCGCTGAAGTGGTTTCCCAATCGCCGGGGGCTGGCAGCGGGGATTACCGCAGCCGGTTTCGGCGCGGGCTCGGCGCTGACCGTGGTGCCCATTGCCAACATGATCAAGACTTCGGGCTATGAGGCTGCGTTCCTGTGGTTCGGTCTTGGCCAGGGCCTGATCGTGTTCGTCCTGGGCATGGCCCTGTACCCGCCGTCGGCCAAGATCCTGAGCGAGGTCAAGTCCACGCTGAAGGCTGCCGCAACCTACAACGCTTCGCCGCGCGAGGTGCTGAAGTCGCCGATCTTCTGGGTCATGTACGCGATGTTCGTGATGATGGCCGCCGGCGGCCTGATGGCAACCGCCCAGCTCGGCCCGATCGCCAAGGACTTCGGCCTGCACGACGCCCCCATCTCGATCCTCGGCCTGACCTTGCCGGCGCTGACCTTCGCACTGACCATCGACCGCGTGCTCAATGGCCTGACGCGCCCGTTCTTCGGCTGGATCTCCGATCATATCGGCCGTGAACGCACCATGTTCTTTGCCTTCGGGGTCGAGGCCATCGGCATCCTGCTGCTGTCCAAGTACGGCCACCATCCGGTTGCCTTCGTGGTGCTGACAGGCGTGGTGTTCTTTGCCTGGGGTGAGATCTACAGCCTGTTCCCTGCCACCTGCGGCGACACCTTCGGGCCGAAGTTTGCCGCCACCAACGCGGGCCTGCTGTACACCGCCAAGGGCACGGCCGCGCTGCTGGTGCCGTTCTCCAGCGTGATCACCACTGCCACCGGCAGCTGGCATGCGGTCTTCATGGTGGCCTCCGGCATGGCGGCATTGACCGCGGTGATGGCGCTGTTCGTGCTCAAGCCGATGCGCGAGGCCCATGCCCGCAAGTATGTGCATGCCAATGCCTCGGCACCGATCGGTTATCGTACCGTGCCGGAAGACCTGACCTGATGAAGAAAGCAGTACGGCGCCTCCGGCGCCGGCAGGACCCGGACGTGGCGGCTGCGATGCCTGCACAGGCGCCGCGCCCGGTAGCACAATACGAAAAATAGAAAGAGCGACAGGGAGGCGGCCCGCCGGGCGCCTTCCTGATCGCACATCGGATACCCACAAACAGAATCCAGGCACGCCATGAACCAGGTTGTCATTCCTCTCGAGGCGACGGGGCTCGGCCGGCAGCGCAAGCGCCGCCAGCCCAAGGGCCGGCAGGTAGACGCGGCCGCACTGGCCGAAGTGCGCGTGGCGCTGGGCGACATGCCCCGCCGGCGCGACTTGCTGATCGAACACCTGCACTGCATCAACGACCGCTACGGCCAGCTGGCGATGCCGCACCTGGTGGCGCTGGCCAGCGAACTGCGGCTGTCGATGACCGAGGTCTATGAAGTCGCCACCTTCTATCACCACTTCGACGTGGTGCGCGAGGACGCCGACGGCCAGATCGCACCGCCGCCGGCGTTGACCGTGCGCGTATGCGAAGGCATTGCCTGCGAGCTGGCGGGCGCACAGGCGCTGATCGACAAGCTGCCCGCGCTGCTCGGCACTGAAGTGCGCGTGGTGGCCGCGCCCTGCATCGGCCGCTGCGAGAAGGCGCCCGCGGCGCTGGTCGGGCAGAATCCGGTCGACACCGCCACGGCCGAGGCCATCGACGCCGCCGTGCAGGCAAAGGCCGTGCGCCATGCGCCCGAGCCCTATATCGGCTACGACGCTTACCGGAAGGACGGCGGCTATGCCTTGCTTAAGTCCCTCGCCAGCGGCGACCTGGACCAGGCCGCCGTGCTGTGCACGATGGAGGACTCCGGCCTGCGCGGCCTGGGCGGCGCAGGCTTCCCGACCGGGCGCAAATGGCGCATCGTGCAGAACGAGCCCGCACCGCGGCTGATGGCCATCAACATCGACGAGGGCGAGCCCGGCACCTTCAAGGACCGCGTCTACCTGGAACGCGATCCGCACCGGTTCCTGGAAGGCATGCTGATCGCGGCAACGGTGGTCAACGTGTCAGCGATCTATATCTACCTGCGCGACGAATACGCCGGCTGCCGCGAGCTGCTGGCGGAAGAACTGCGGCGGCTGCAGCAAGACCCGCCAATCCCCGGCCTGCCGACGATCGAACTGCGCCGCGGCGCGGGCGCCTATATCTGCGGCGAAGAGTCGGCCATGATCGAGTCGATCGAAGGCAAGCGCGGCATGCCGCGGCTGCGCCCGCCCTATGTGGCGCAGGTGGGCCTGTTCGGACGGCCCACGCTGGAGCACAACTTCGAGACCCTGTACTGGGTGCGCGACATCATCGAGAAGGGCGCCGAGTGGTTTGCCTCGCAGGGGCGCAACGGGCGCAAGGGCCTGCGCTCGTTCTCGGTCTCGGGCCGCGTGAAACGCCCTGGCGTGCACCTGGCGCCGGCCGGCATCACCGTGCGCGAGCTGATCGACGAATACTGCGGCGGCATGCTCGACGGCCATGCGTTCTACGGCTACCTGCCGGGTGGCGCCTCGGGCGGCATCCTGCCGGCGTCGATGGGCAATATCCCGCTGGACTTCGACACGCTGCAGCCCTACGGCTGCTTTATCGGCTCGGCCGCGGTGGTGATCCTGTCCGACCAGGACAGCGCCACGCACGCAGCGCGCAACCTGATGCACTTCTTCAAGCACGAGTCCTGCGGGCAATGCACACCGTGCCGCACTGGCACCGCCAAGACGCTCGACCTGATCCGCCAGCCCAAGTGGGACCTGTCGGCGCTGGATGACCTGTCCGCGGTGATGCGCGATGCATCGATCTGCGGGCTGGGGCAGGCCGCGCCCAATCCCGTCGACTGCGTCATCAAGTACTTCCCGCACGAACTGGCCTGAGAGACTGACATGAATGCACTGACCCGCGCCGAACGCGCGCTTGTCGAATCCGCCGAGCCAGCCGTCACCTTCACGCTCAATGGCCGCGAGGTGAGCGCCCAGCCCGGCGAAAGCCTGCTGAAGGTCGCGCAGCGCGAAGGCTTCGACGTGCCGCACCTGTGCTACAAGGACGGCCTGGAGCCGGCCGGCAACTGCCGCGCCTGCATGGTCGAGATCCAGGGCGAGCGCGTGCTGGCCCCGTCCTGCTGCCGCTATCCCGCCGCAGGCATGCAGGTGCAGACCGAATCCGAGCGCGCCCGCCGCGCCCAGCGCACGGTGCTGGAGCTGCTGCAGTCGGACATGCCCGAGACCGACTACACCCGCCACAACGAGCTGGATCAGTGGGCCGCGAAGCTGGAGGTCGGCAAGCCGCGCTTTGCCCCGCGCGAACGCGTGGCGGCGGATTTGTCGCACCCGGCCATCGCCGTCAACCTGGATGCCTGCATCCAGTGCACGCGCTGCCTGCGTGCCTGCCGCGACGAGCAGGTCAACGACGTGATCGGCCTGGCCCTGCGCGGCGACGAAGCCCGCATCGTGTTCGACATGGACGACCCCATGGGCGCGTCGACCTGCGTGGCCTGCGGCGAATGCGTGCAGGCCTGCCCGACCGGCGCGCTGATGCCCGCGCGCGATGCCGCGCTGGCGGTTCCGGACAAGCAGGTGGACTCGGTCTGCCCGTACTGCGGCGTGGGCTGCCAGCTGACCTACAACATCAAGGACAACCGCATCCTGTTCGTGGAAGGGCGCGATGGCCCGGCCAACCACGAGCGGCTGTGCGTGAAGGGCCGCTACGGCTTTGACTACGTGCAGCATCCGCAGCGCCTGACGGTGCCGCTGGTGCGCCGCGAAGGCGTGCCCAAGCAGGGCGATTTCGTCATGGACCCGGACCACGTCATGGACGTGTTCCGCGAGGCCACCTGGGAAGAGGCGCTGGCGCTGGCCGGCGGCAAGCTCGCGCAGATCCGCGACACCCACGGCAAGCGCGCGCTGGCAGGGTTTGGCTCGGCCAAGGGCAGCAATGAAGAGGCCTACCTGTTCCAGAAGCTGGTGCGCACCGGGTTTGGCAGCAACAACGTCGACCACTGCACGCGGCTGTGCCATGCCTCGTCGGTGGCGGCGCTGCTGGAGGGGATCGGCTCGGGCGCGGTATCGAACCCGGTGATGGATGTCGACAAGGCCGAGGTGGTGATCGTGATCGGCGCCAACCCGACCGTGAACCACCCGGTCGCGGCCAGCTGGATCAAGAATGCGGTGAAGAACGGCACCAAGCTGATCGTGGCAGATCCGCGCCGCTCGGACCTGGCGCGCTTTGCCCATCGCTTCATGCAGTTCAAGCCCGATGCCGACGTGGCGCTGCTCAACGCGATGATGCATGTCATCGTCACCGAGGGCCTGGTGGACCAGGACTTCATCGACAGCCGCACCATCGGCTTCGACGAGCTGCAGCGCAATGTCGCGGCGTACAGCCCGGAACTGATGGCGCCGGTGTGCGGCATCGAGGCCGAGGTCATCCGCGAGGTGGCGCGGCTGTATGCCACGTCCAAGGCCTCGATGATCCTGTGGGGCATGGGCGTGTCGCAGCACGTGCACGGCACTGACAACGCGCGCTGCCTGATCGCGCTGGCGCTGATGACCGGCCAGATCGGCCGCCCCGGCACCGGCCTGCATCCGCTGCGCGGCCAGAACAACGTGCAGGGCGCGTCCGATGCCGGCCTGATCCCGATGATGTACCCGGACTACCGCCGCGTGGACGATCCCGTGGCGATCGCCAGCTTCGAGGCGCTGTGGGGCATGCCGCTGGACCGCCAGCCCGGCCTGACCGTGGTCGAGGTGATGCAGGCGATCGAGCGCGGCGAGGTGCGCGGCATGTACATCATGGGTGAGAACCCGGCGATGTCAGACCCCGACGCCGAGCATGCGCGCGAGGCGCTGGCCTCGCTCGACCACCTGGTGGTGCAGGACATCTTCCTGACCGAGACCGCCTATCTGGCCGACGTGGTGCTGCCGGCCTCGGCCTTCCCGGAGAAGACCGGCACCTTCACCAACACCGACCGCACCGTCCAGCTCGGCCGCCAGGCATTGAACCCGCCGGGGCAGGCGCGCCAGGACCTGTGGATCATCCAGCAGATGGCTGCGCAGCTGGGGTTGGACTGGCACTACGACGGCGTGGCCGAGGTCTTCGACGAGATGCGCCAGGCCATGCCCAGCATCGGCGGCGTGACCTGGGAGCGGCTGGAGCGCGAGCACGCCGTGACTTATCCGTGCAAGGAAGAGGGCGACCCGGGCGAACCGGTGATCTTTATCGACAGCTTCCCGACCGCCAGCGGCCGTGGGCGCTTCGTGCCGGCCGACATCATCCCGGCAGCCGAGCGGCCCGATATCGACTACCCGATGGTGCTGATCACCGGCCGCCAGCTCGAGCACTGGCACACCGGCAGCATGACGCGGCGCGCCGGCGTGCTGGATGCGATCGAGCCGGATCCGGTGGCGCTGGTGCACCCGCTGGACCTGGACGCGCTGGGCGGCAAGCCGGGCGACGTGGTCACGCTGGCATCGCGCCGCGGCGAAGTCACGCTGTACGCGCGGGCCGACGCCGGCACGCCGCGCGGGGCGGTGTTCGTGCCGTTCTGCTACTACGAGGCGGCGATCAACAAGCTGACCAATGCGGCATTGGACCCCTTCGGCAAGATCCCGGAGTTCAAGTACTGCGCGGTGAAGATGGCACTGGGCGGCGCGGCGCCGGAGCAGTCGAGCTACGGCGGCGGGCAGATCCTGGCGCCGGTGTAGGGCCGACGGCAAGCCCTGGCGGGGCCGCCTGCGCGGGTAGCGCAGGCGGCCCTTTTTGTTGGGTGATTATCCTGAGTTTCGGGAAATTGATTGCTGTAGCTTCCAGCTAATCAAATCAATCGTGACAGGCTACGCTTCGGTTCATTCCCTACACAACCCGGAGCCCGCCATGAAAGCCATCGGCCTGACCCAGTACCTGCCCATCTCCGACCCGCGTTCGCTGCAAGACGTGGAGATCGACATACCCAGCCCCGGCAGCCGCGACCTGCTGGTGAAGGTTGAGGCCGTCTCGGTCAACCCGGTCGACACCAAGGTGCGCGCGCCCAAGGCGCAGGTAGAGCCCGCGCCGCGCGTGCTGGGCTGGGACGCGGCCGGCACGGTGGTCGCCGTGGGGCCGGAGGTGACCCTGTTCAAGGTCGGCGACCCGGTCTACTACGCGGGCAGCATTACTCGGTCCGGCTCCAACGCCGAGTTCCACCTGGTCGACGAGCGCATCGTCGGCCACAAGCCTGCCTCGCTGGATTTCGCCAACGCGGCGGCGCTGCCGCTGACGGCGATCACCGCCTGGGAGGCTCTGTTCGACCGGCTGGGCATTTCGCCCAACGGGGATCACGCCGGGCGCCCGGTGCTGATCGTCGGCGGCGCGGGCGGCGTGGGCTCGATCGGCATCCAGCTGGCCAAGGTGCTGGCCGGGCTGACCGTGATCGCCACCGCGTCGCGGCCCGAGTCGCAGGAATGGTGCCGCCGCCTTGGCGCCGACCATACGGTTGACCATCGTGGCGACCTGCCGGCGCAGCTGAAGGCGCTGGGATTTGCCGAGGTCGACTACATCCTCTGCTTCAACGATATCGACGGGCATTTCCCGGCGATGGCCGAAGTGGTCGCCCCGCAGGGCAAGATCTGCACGATCGTCGCGAATACGCGGCCGTTGCCGGTGGAATTGCTCAAGAACAAGAGCGCCACCTTCGTCTGGGAATTCATGTTCACGCGCGCCATGTACAGCACGCCCGACATGGTCGCGCAGCATCGTCTGCTTAACGAGGTCACGCGGCTGGTCGATGCCGGGCGCCTGCAGACCACGCTGGGCGAGAACCTGGGGCGCATCAATGCGGAGAACCTGCGGCGCGCGCACGCCATGCTGGAAGGCGGGCGCACTATCGGCAAGCTGGTGCTGGAAGGGTTCTGAGCCGGCGCGCTGCGCCCGGCAAACAACAACGCCCGCCGGCATGGCCCCGGCGGGCGTTGTGCGTTTCCGCGGCAGGGGTCAGCCCATCTTGCCGAGGATGCTCTGCATCTCGTCGCTATTGAAGGCGCGCAGGGTTTGGGTGCGCACGTTGCCGGCCGCGCCGATGGTCAGCCCGAAGCTGGTCATGGTCTCGTCGTCGGGCGCTTCGACGGTGAGCACGATGTCGTATTCGCCCAGCGTCCAGTAGATGTCTTTCATCTGCACGCCCAGGCGTGCCCCCATCTCGCGCACGGCGGCCGCGCGCTTGGTGGTGTCCTTGACGGTGCGGATGCCCTGGTCGGTGAAGCTGGCTAGCACGATGTAGCGGGTCATGGCGGGACCTCCGGTTATGGCTGGATCGGTCGCCGTCCCGGCGGCGTGCATGGGGCAAGCGGCCGGGGCAGTGGTTCAGGGCTTCGGGGCGTGGCGAGGCGCGAATGGCATGGCGCCTCGCCGTTGATGCTCGCGATGTCTGAGCAACTTCATGCCAACGCATATTGCGCGCCAGTCGGCGCGGCAGGCCAGGATGCGGATCGCGGGCGCGCGCTCGGCTGTTCCAGCCGGCCGGTGTGTTTCAGTTGCGATACTGCGTGCGGCTCAGTCCCCTGGGCTGCCACCGTCTGCGCTGTCGGGCGTGTCGAGCGCACGCATGTTGTCCAGCAACTTGAGCAGGTAATGCAGCGTGTGCGTCAGGTCATTGGTAGAAAACCCCGTCAGCGCCTGCTCGTAATAGGCCCGGATCTTCGGCTGCGCCTGGTGCAGCCAGACCTCCCGTCCCGGTTCGCTCATCCGTATCAGCCGTGAGCGGCGGTCGCGGCCGTCCGGGGCCAGCGTGACGTGGCCGTCGCGTTCCATCCGGCTGACCAGTCCTGACAGGTTCTGCCGGCTCACCATCAGGTAGCGGGCCAGGTCGCCCACGCTCATGCCATCGGCGGCTTCCGGACGCGACAGCGCGCCGAGCACGGCCCACTGCTGCGTCGTCAGGCCCTCTGCCTCGACGGCTCGTGATCCCGTTTTATGCAACATATTTGCGCATTGGTATAGCCGGAAGAAAAGCCGGTTGGCCAGTTCCATGCGCGCGTTTGCGGGGAGTTCTGCTTCTACGTCCGGGTTAACCATAGTCTTTTCCACAGTGTTGGCGTCTTGCGCAGGCAATGGCTGCCTCCTATTATAGGTAAATATATTTACCTAATTGGCGGTGCGATGTGGCGGCGTCATGGCCGGCACGATAGCACCGGAATCCTGAAAGGAGAACGCTGTGCAAGGACTTGAAGGCAAGACGGTCATCGTGACCGGTGGTGGCGGTGGTATCGGCGGTGCAACGTGTTTGCGCTTTGCGCGCGCCGGGGCGGCGGTGGGCGTACTCGACCTGAACCCGGAAGCGGCCGAGCGCGTCGCCGGCCAGATCCGCGAGGCTGGCGGGCGGGCGCTGGCGATCCGCTGCGACATCACCGAGCGCGCCAGCGTGGATGCCGCGGTGGCGGCGGTGGAGCAGGGCCTGGGCCCGGTGGACGTGCTGGTCAACAACGCCGGCTGGGATGTGTTCAAGCCGTTCATCAAGACCGAGCCCGCGCAATGGGATCGGCTGATCGCCATCAACCTGACCGGCGCGCTGCACATGCATCACGCGGTGTTGCCCGGCATGGTCGAGCGCAAGCGCGGGCGCATCGTCAATATCGCCTCCGATGCCGCGCGCGTGGGCTCGTCCGGCGAAGCGGTCTACGCCGCGTGCAAGGGCGGGCTGGTGTCGTTCTCCAAGACGATTGCCCGCGAGCATGCGCGCCACGGCATCACCGTCAACGTGGTGTGCCCGGGGCCGACCGAGACCGCGCTGTTCGAAGACTACAAGCAGGGCGCGGGCAACCCCGAGAAGCTGGTGGAAGCCTTTACCCGCTCGATCCCGCTGGGCCGCATCGGCCAGCCCGACGACCTGCCCGGCGCGGTGCTGTTCTTTGCCGGCGACGACGCCGGCTTCATCACCGGCCAGGTGCTGAGCGTGTCGGGCGGCCTGACCATGAACGGCTGAGCAAGCAAACACCAGAAAACGGAGACCACCATGCAATACGAAGACATCCTGTACGAAGTGCGCAACGGCGCCGCCTGGATCATCATCAACCGCCCGGAAAAGATGAACGCCTTCCGCGGCCGCACCTGCGACGAAATGATCCACGCGATCAACCGCGCCGGCTATGACCGCGAGATCGGCGCCATCGTGCTGGCCGGTGCCGGCGAAAGGGCCTTCTGCACCGGCGGCGATCAGTCCGCGCACGAGGGCCAGTACGACGGCCGCGGCACCATCGGCCTGCCGATGGAAGAACTGCACAACGCCATCCGCGACGTGCCCAAGCCGGTAATCGCGCGCGTGCAGGGCTATGCCGTGGGCGGCGGCAACGTGCTGTGCACGATCTGCGATTTCACCATCGCGTCGGACAAGGCCGTATTCGGGCAGGTCGGGCCCAAGGTCGGCTCGGTCGACCCGGGCTACGGCACCGCCTTCCTGGCGCGCGTGGTGGGCGAGAAGAAGGCGCGCGAGATCTGGTACCTGTGCCGCCGCTACCCGGCCGCGGAAGCGCTGGCGATGGGGCTGGTCAATGCGGTGGTGCCGCACGAGCAGCTCGATGCCGAGGTGCAGAAGTGGTGCGACGAGATCATGGAGAAGAGTCCCACCGCGATCGCCATCGCCAAGCGCTCCTTCAATCTCGATACCGCGCACCAGAGCGGCATCGCCGGCATGGGCATGTACGCGCTCAAGCTCTATTACGACACCGAGGAATCGCGCGAAGGCGTGCGCGCTTTCCAGGAAAAGCGCAAGCCCGAGTTCCGCAAGTACGCGAAGTAAGCCGTGCCGTCCGAACCAGCGGAGACCACCATGAATCCCTATCTTGACGAAGACCTGACGGCACTGGCCGAGCACGCGCGCCGCTTTGCCGATGCGCGCGTGGCGCCCGGCTACCTGGAGCGCGACCGCACCCGCGTGCTGGACCGCGCGCTGATGCGCGAAATGGGCGAGATGGGCTTTATCGCGCCCGAACTGCCGGAACAGTATGACGGGCAGGGCATGGGCTCGCTGGCGACTGGCGTGATCCATGAAGCCGTGGCGCGCGCCGACCTGAGCCTGTCGTACATCAACCTGCTGGCTTCGTTGAACGGCCAGATCCTGGCGCACCATGCGCAGCCGGAAATCGCCGGACCGTGGCTGCAGCGCCTGACGCGCGGCGAGGCGCTGCTGGCAATCGCGCTGACCGAGCCGCGCGGCGGCTCCGACGCGGCCAGCCTGCGCCTGCGCATGGAGCGCGATGGCGATGTCTACGTGCTCAACGGCGAGAAGACCTCGATCTCCGCCGCCGACCAGGCCGATGCCGCGGTGGTCTTTGCCCGCAGCGGCACCGTCGAGTCCGGCGCGCGCGGCGTGTCTGCGCTGCTGGTTCCGATGGACCTGCCGGGCATCACGCGCAACCGCTTCGACTGCCACGGCCAGCGCGCCATCGGGCGCGGCTCGATTTTCTTCGAGAACGTGCGCGTGCCCGCCAGCCACCTGCTCGGCAAGGAGGGGGAGGGGTTCGTGCAGGTGATGCAGGGCTTCGACTTCTCGCGCGCGCTGATCGGCCTGCAGGTGCTGGCGGTGGCGCAGGCCGCGCTGGACGAGACCTGGGCCTACGTGGCCGAGCGCCAGGCCTTCGGCAAGCCGCTGTCGGCCTTCCAGGGCGTGTCGCATCCGCTCGCCGACCTCGAGACCCAGGTGCAGGGCGCGCGCCTGCTGTGCCTGCAGACGCTGTGGCTCAAGGACCGTGGCCTGCCGCACACCGCAGAGGCGGCGATGTGCAAGTGGTGGGCGCCCAAGCTGGCGTACGACGTGGTGCACCAGTGCCTGCTGTCGTTCGGCCACGGCGGTTATGACCGCGGCGTGATGGAGCAGCGCCTGCGCGATGTGCTGGGCTTCCAGATCGGCGACGGCACGGCACAGATCATGAAGACCATCATTGCCCGCACGCGCGCGGGGCGCGAAGCCGTACCGGCCTGAAGCGGCGCCACGACCGCCGAGCCATCCGATAAAGAGGAGACACCCATGGATTTCGACGCCGTACTGATCGCGCCGCGCCGTGCCGCCAGCATTGCCGCCGGGCATTGGCATGACCGCACCGTCAACGACTACCTGGCCGCCTGCGTGCGCGACCGGCCCGACGCCCCAGCGCTGATGGCGCTGAGCCTCGACAGCGGCAGCGTGACACGCTTCACCTGGCGCGAGCTGGCCCGGATGGCGGACCGGGTAGCGGTGGGGCTCAGCCGCCTCGGCATCGGCGCGCAGGATGTGGTGTCATGCCAGCTCCCGAACGGCTGGCACCTGACTGTGCTGTATCTCGCCTGCTCGCGGCTGGGCGCGGTGCTCAACCCGCTGATGCCGATCTTCCGCGAGCGCGAGCTGTCGTTCATGCTGGCGCATGCGCAATGCAAGGTGGCGGTGGTGCCGCAGCTGTTCCGTGGCTTCGGCCATGCCCAGATGCTGCAGGGTTTGCGCGAGGCATTGCCGGCGCTGCGCCACATCGTTGTTGCCGGCGGTGATGGCCCGGACAGCTTTGACGCGCTGCTGAGCGGGCCGGCATGGGAAGAACAGCCCGATGCCGCCAACATCCTGCTGCACAGCCGCCCCGGCCCGGACGACGTCACCCAGCTGATCTACACCTCCGGCACCACCGGCGAGCCCAAGGGCGTGATGCACACGGCCAACACGCTGTTCTCCAACATCGTCGCCTATGCCGAACGGCTGCGCCTGACCGGCGACGATGTGGTGCTGATGGCCTCGCCGATGGCGCACCAGACCGGCTTTATGTACGGGCTGCTGATGCCGGTGGTGCTGGGCGCGCATGCGGTGCTGCAGGACATCTGGGACCCCGCGCGCGCCGCCGCCCTGATTCGCGACGAGCGCGTGACCTTCACCATGGGCTCGACGCCGTTCCTGACCGATCTGGCGCGTGTGGTGGCGGAGTCCGGCACGCCGGTCCCCAGCCTGCGCATCTTCCTGTGCGCGGGTGCGCCGATTCCCGGCGCGCTGGTCGAGCGCGCCCGCGAGGCGCTCGGCGCGAAGATCGTGTCCGCCTGGGGCATGACAGAGAACGGCGCGGTCACCACCACGCTGCCGGATGACAGCGACGAACTCGCGTCGACCACCGACGGCTGCCCGCTGCCAGGCGTCGAAATACGCATCGTGGACGGCACCGACGCCGACGTGCCGCCGGGGGAAACCGGCCGCCTGCTGGTGCGCGCCTGTTCCAACTTCGGCGGCTACCTGAAGCGTCCGCAGCTCAACGGCACCGATGCCGACGGCTGGTTCGACACCGGCGACCTCGCACGGCTGGATGCCAGCGGCTACCTGCGCATCGCGGGGCGCAGCAAGGACGTGATCATCCGCGGCGGCGAGAACATCCCCGTGCTGGAGGTCGAGACCCTGCTGTACCGCCATCCCGCGGTCTCGCAGGTGGCCATCGTCGCCTATCCCGACGAGCGCCTGGGCGAGCGCGCCTGCGCCTTCGTCGTACCGCGCGCCGGCCAG
Source organism: Cupriavidus sp. CPT47-8839-RL05A (assembly GCF_058792255.1). Classification (NCBI taxonomy): domain Bacteria; kingdom Pseudomonadati; phylum Pseudomonadota; class Betaproteobacteria; order Burkholderiales; family Burkholderiaceae; genus Cupriavidus; species Cupriavidus sp. CPT47-8839-RL05A. The sequence continues at coordinate 146,029 of NZ_JBYTEG010000012.1, forward strand.
CCTTTCGACCAGGCGGCGATGGTGGACTGGCTCAAGGCGCAGAAGATGGCGCTGCAGTACATCCCCGAGAAGCTCGTGGTGCGGGACGCCCTGCCGGCCACGCCCGCCGGGAAAATCCAGAAATTCCGTCTGCGCGAGATGCTGCGCGGCGACGCGTCCTGAAGCTGGTTCCGCGGTGGCCCCGGCCACCGCGGAACGGCGCGCAAGCGCTCAGCGGCATTGCTTGTGCGCCGCGCTGACTGCGTCGCCAAACAACTCGGCCACCAGGTCGATCTCGGTCTCGCCGATGACCAGCGGCGGCAGGAAGCGCACCGTGGCGCCGTGGCGTCCGCCCAGTTCGACGATCAGCCCGCGCTGCAGGCATTCACGCTGCACCGTGCGCGCGAAGGTGCCGTCGGCCGGGTAGGCGCCCACCGCATCGGGCTCGGCACGTTCGTCGACCAGTTCCACGCCGATCATCAGGCCGCGTCCGCGCACTTCGCCGATCGCGGGGCACGCGGTATGCAACTGCCGCAGCCGCGTGGCGAGGCGCTGGCCCATGGTCTCGGCATGGGCGACGATGCCCTGCGCGACCAGGGTGCGGATGGTGGCGGAACCCGCCGCCATTGCCAGCTGGTTGCCGCGGAAGGTGCCGGCGTGCGCGCCCGGCTGCCACGCATCGAGTGCGTTGTCGTAGATCACCACCGACATCGGCAAGCCGCCGCCGATCGCCTTGGACAGCACCAGCACGTCCGGCACGATGCCGGCATGCTCGAACGCGAACATGCGCCCGGTGCGGCCCAGTCCGGTCTGCACTTCGTCGAGCACCAGCGCGATGCCGTGCTCGCGCGTGATGCGGCGCAGTTCGCGCAGCCAGCGCGCGGGCGCGGGGATCACGCCGCCTTCGCCCTGTACCGCTTCCACCACCACCGCCGCCGGCGGCAGCACGCCGGACTCCGGGTCGGCCAGCATCTGCTCGATATAGCGCAGGCCCGCGTCGATGCCGGCGTCGCCGCGCAGGCCGAACGGGCAGCGGTAGTCATACGGGTAGGGCAGGAACTGCACGCTGCCGCCGAGCGCACCCAGCGGCGCCTTGGGGCCGAGATTGCCCATCAGCGCCAGCGTGCCGTGCGTCATGCCGTGGTAGCCGCCGGCAAAGCTCAGCACCGTATGGCGGCCGGTGGCGGTCTTGGCCAGCTTGAGCGCCGCCTCGATGCCGTCGGCGCCGGTCGGGCCGCAGAACTGGATGCGGGCGCGCGCGGCGAACTCGGGCGGCAGCAGGCCGAACAGGTCGTCGACAAAGCGGTCCTTGACCGGCGTGGCCAGGTCCAGCGTATGCAGCGGCAGGCCGCTGTCGAGCGTGTCGCGCAGCGCGCGCACCACCGCCGGGTGGTTGTGGCCGAGCGCCAGCGTGCCGGCGCCGGCCAGGCAGTCGATGAAGAGCTGGCCGCTGGTATCGCGCAAATACACGCCATAGCCCTGTTCCAGCGCCAGCGGGATGCGGCGCGGATAGGAGCGGGCGTTGGACTCGCGCGCGCACTGGCGCTGCAGGTAGGGGTTGTCGTCGAGCCGGATGGGCGCTTGCCGGACGAAGGCGCCGGCCGAGAACGGCGCTGGTTGGCCGTGGGCATGCGTGGCGAGCGAGGGAGGCGTCATGGTTTCGTTCCTAACGGGGGCGTTGAACAGGGACGTTGACTGCGGGGCCCGGCATCGAGACCGGGCAAGATGGGTTGGCCGCGCGTGGGGGCAGCTCGCGCGGCGGATACTGCCGGTGCACGACGCGCGCGGCGGCCAGTGGCGTGGCCAGGCTCGCGACGTAGCGGGTGTCGTGATCGGGCTGGCCACATGCATCGTGGATATGCCAGACGCGCAGGTCGGCCCCGGCGCGCGCCAGCGGCGGCACGCAGGCAGCGCACGCCGGCAGCGCCACGCGCACCGACTGCGGCGCAGCCGACAGCCCGGTGCCGACGGCCTTGCTGCACGCTTCCTTGGCGGTCCACAGGCGCAGGAAGGCGAGCATGGCGTCCCGCGGCCGGCGCTGCGCCAGCGCGCCAAGCCAGCGCATTTCGTCGGGGGCGCAGGCCACGGCCGCGCTGTCGTGCCAGGCAGCCCACGACATGTCCGCGCGCCAGGCTTCGATGTCGATCCCGACCGGCGCGCATGACAAGGCGATTGCGGCGCGTGCGTCGCTGTGGCTGACGTTGAACTGCAAGGCTGTGGTGCAATGGCCGCCAAGCGTGGGTTTGCCGAACGCGTTGGCGACCAGCGGCACGGCGTCGGGCGACACGCCCAGGTATAGGCCCAGCAGTGTCCGCAATGCCGAGCGGGCCGCGGTGAAGCGGGCGCGGTCGCCGGGTTGCCGGAACGTGGCGGCGCGCGCGCGTTCGCTTGCCGACAGCGCCGACAGGTCTGCCGCAGCGTCGACTGCCACGTGCCAGACGTGGATCTGGCCGTGCGCGGGCGCGGCCATGTCAGGCGAGCGCATGGCCGTGGTCTCTGGTGGCGCTCAACGTGGAACCGAGCACGGCATCCGTGACCGCATCCAGCACGTCCTGCGCCGCCTCGTGCAGGAAGAAATGCCCGCCCGCGAACAGCCGGTGGCTGCAGTCGTGCAGGGTCTCGTCGCGCCACGCGGCCAGCATCGCGGGCGGGGCGTGGACGTCGTCCCTGCCGCCGAGCACGGTGACCGGACAGCCCAGCCGCGGCCCGGGACGGTAGCGCCAGGCCTCGCACAGCGCGATATCCGCGCGCAGCACGGGCAGGAAGAAGGCGAGCGCTTCCGGCGTTTCGCGGATCTCGGCCGGCATGCCGCCCATGGCGGCGATGACGTCGGCAAAGGCGCCGTCCGGCAGGCTGCTGAACGGCGGCCGAGCCGACGGCAGCGCGGGCGCGCCGCGCCCGGACACCACCAGCGCGGCGGGGGAGAGGCCATGCACGGTCTCAAGCACGCGCGCGGTTTCGAACCCCAGCAGCGCACCCATGCTGTGGCCGAACAGCGCAAAGCGCGGCGCTTCGGCTCGGGCCGCGCGCGCGATCGACGCGGCCAGCGCGCTGGCCAGCGCATGGATCGATGCGCCATGCGCTTCGGCCGTGCGCGTGCCGCGTCCGGGCAGGCATACCGGCGCCAGCTCGATCGCGGCGGGCAGCGCGGCGCGCCAGCCGTGGTACGCGGTATGGCCGGCGCCGGCGTAGGGCAGGCAATAGAGGCGCACGCGATCGCCGGCAGCCGGGCCGCCGCGGCCCGGCATCACGGCGTACCAGGGATCGCGCATCGGCTGCGCGGGGCTCATGCGCCGGCCAGCGCGCGCTGCAGGCTCAGCGGACGCATATCGGTCCAGACCGTCTCGATATGGGCCAGGCACTCGTCGCGGCTGCCCTGGAAGCCCACGCTGGCCCATCCTGCCGGTACGGGCTTGTAGTCGGGCCAGATCGAATACTGGCCTTCATCGTTGCGGACGACGTGGAAACGCGTGTCGGGATGATCCCAGCTCATGGCTGTGCTCCTTCAGATAGTAAGACGTCGAAGGCTATATCGTAAATGATAATGATTTGTATTTCCATTCGTAAATATTTCCGGTAGACTCGCTTTCCATCCAATGTGCAGACATTGTTCGCGTGGCCGCGCCCCTCCCGCCTCTGGCCCGGCTGCAACGCCTTCCGGCGCCGTGCGGCAAGCGCGAACGAACCCAGCGAGGCAACAGGGATATGGATTTGGACACGACCGCTACCATCGCCGACCTCCATGCGGACTGTCGCGCCGGCTCCGCCGCAACTGCCACCGCATCGACAGCAAGGGCGGGCGCGCTGCGCGCCGCGCCGATGTTTGAGCACAGCGCGCTGCCGCTGGTGGTCACCCCCGACGGCGACACCGACTGGCGCCGCCAGTTCGGCGCCATGGCCGCGATCGCCGCGGAACAGTTGCCGCGCGTCGGCGGCGTGCTGTTCCGCGGCTTCCGTTTTGACGACGACTCGGATTTCCGCGCCTTCGCCAGCGCCTTCGGCCATCCGCTGCTGAGCTATGAGTTCGGCTCGACGCCGCGCTCGCAGGTGAAGGAGGGCGTCTATACCTCCACCGAATACCCGGCGCACCAGGTCATCCCGCTGCATAACGAGCAGTCGTACACGCTGCAGTGGCCGATGAAGATCTGGTTCCATTGCGTGCAGCCGAGCGAATCGGGCGGCGAGACGCCCATCGCCGACAGCCGGCTGGTCTACCAGCGCCTGGACCCAGTCATCCGCGAGCGCTTTGCCGCGCGCCGCCTGATGTACGTGCGCAACTACGGCAACGGCCTCGACCTGAGCTGGCAACGCGCCTTCAACACCGATGACCGCGCGCAGGTGGAGCGCTTCTGCCGCGCCCAGCAGATCGATTTCGAATGGAAGGCCGACGGCGAACTGCGCACGCGCCAGCTATGCCAGGCCGTCGCGCGGCATCCGGTGACCGGCGAGATGGTGTGGTTCAACCAGGCCCACCTGTTCCATGTCTCGGGGCTCGCGCCCCACGTGCGCGAGGCCCTGCTCGCCGTGGTCGGCAGCGTCAACGAACTGCCGCGCAATGTCGTCTACGGCGACGGCGCGCCGCTGGAGGACGACGCCCTTGCCGCCATCCGCGCCACGCTCGACGACTGCACCGTGCGCTTTCCCTGGCAGCAGGGCGATGTGCTGATGCTCGACAACATGCTGGCCGCCCACGGGCGCGGCACCTTCAGCGGCCCGCGCCGCGTGATCGTCGCCATGGCCGAGCCCGCGCCGCCCGGCCTGGGCTGATCCCGCCGCCGTCCCGATGCCCACTGGCCGCCCTGCGGGCCAGGGCCTTGCCATCTCCAACGTTTTCGCCATGTCGTCTTCCGTAGCTTCCCTGCCGGCAGAAACCGGCGCCCTGATGCGAACCTTGCGCGCCGATGGCGTGCGCCTGCGCCTGCTGGACGGGCGCTGGCGCGTGGCCGATGGCTGCGCCGCCAGCGCCGAGGCGCTGGACGCCGCGGCCGCGCTGCTCGCCACGCGCGCCGCCGAGGCCGATGCCTGGCTGGCCGCGCATCCCGGCTATTTCGACCGCTATCCCGCCGGCCCCGGCCAGCTGGCGCTGCTGGCCTTCCATCGCCGCCATCCGCACAGCGCCGCGTACAACATGGTCTTCACGATCGAGCTGGCGCCGGGGCTGCGCTTCGACCTGCTGGAGCAGGCCGCGCGCCATGTAGTGGATTGCCACGAGGCGCTGCACAGCGCCTACCTGGACGAGGACGGCGAGATCGTGATGGCGCGGCCGGCCGGCTTTGAAGCCGAGGTTTCGCTGACGCGCGTCGACGGCCTTGCCGAGGCCGATCTGATGGCCTGGTTCGAGCGCGAAGCGGACGAGCCGTTCGACCCCGACGCGGGCCAGGTCTGCCGCTTCCGCTTCCTGGTCTCGCGCCAGGCCGACGGCACCGATCGCATGTGGATGTGTGCCGGCATGCACCATATCGCCGGCGACTACCTCGGCTTCGAGACGGTTTGCGACCAGATCCTTGCGACCTACGAAGCGCTGCGTGCCAAGCACCCGGCCAGTCCGCCGATGGCGTCGCAGGTGGGCCGCTACCGCGACTGGCTGGTGCGCCAGCGCCAGTTGCTGGCGGGGCCGCGTGGTGCATCGCTGCGCGCCTACTGGGACAGCGTACTCGAGGACGCGCCCGCGGCGCCGGCCCTGGCCGGCGAGCGCGCCGTCGAGCCCCGCCTGCGCGGCGCCGAGATTGAATTCCACCTGACGGCGCAACAGACGCAGGGGCTGCGCGACCTGGCCGCGCGGCTCGAGGTCAGCGTCTTCGTGGTGATGCTGGCGCTGTTCAAGACCGTGCTGCACCGGGCCAGCGGCGAGGACGGCTTCCTCATCGGCACGCCTACGGCCGGACGCTCCGGCGCGCAGCATGCCGACCTGATCGGCTATACGCTCAACGCCGTGCCGTTGCGCGCGGAATTCTCCGCCAACCCGGCCTTTGCCGCGGTGGTGCGCGACTGCGCCCGCCAGATGCGTGGCGCCTTGCGCCACCAGCAATATCCGCTGGTGCGCATGGGCGGCGCGGATCGCACCTCGGGACCCTTGTTCCGGCATATGACGACCTTCGTGCCGGTGGGCCCGCGCAAGGTGCTGGGCCGCTACCTGGTGCGCGAATACCTGGCCACGCAGCGCGGCGCGGCCAACGACATGAACCTGCGCTGGCAGGACGAAGGCGAACGCCTGCGCGGCCAGTGGCGCTACGACGCTGACCGCTTTGCCCCGGAGGCAGTGCTGCGGCTGATTGCGGCGCTGGGGGTTGCGGTGGATGCGGTGCTTGACGATGCGGAAGTGCGTGTCGGCGATCTGTCCTTGTTCGATGTGGCGATGCTTTCGCATGGGCAGGCCAGCGGCGCCGCAACGCAGGCCCACGCCACCGCGCTGGTGGCCTTCGAGGCCGGCGTGCGCGAGCATCCGGAGCGCCTCGCGGTAGACGCTGCCGATGCGCAGTTGTCCTACGGTGCGCTCGACGCTGTCGCCTCCGCGCTCGCTGCGCGATTGCAGCACGGCGGCGCGCGCGCCGGCGACGTGGTCGGCCTGCTGCTGCCGCGCGGCGCCGGCATGGCCGTGGCCATGCTCGCCTCGTGGAAAGCGGGCGCCGCGTTCCTGTGCCTCGACGCAGCCCTGCCCGCCGCGCGGCTGGCACAACTGGCGGCAGATGCGGACCTGAAAGCGGTAGTGGGCGAGGGTGGCCGGCCGCAGTGGCTGGCGGACGCGCTGCCCGCTGCCGGCTGGCATGCCGCCTCCCTGCAAGCCGATGCCGCAACCCGCCCGGCTACATGGCCCGCTGCCGTGCCCGCCCAGCCGGCCTACCTGATCTACACCTCCGGCTCGACCGGCACGCCCAAGGCCGTGGTGGTGACGCAAGGCAACCTTGCGCACTACGCCGCTGGCGTGCTGCACGCGCTGGCCCTGCCGGCGGGATCGTCGATGGCGTCGCTGTCCTCCGTGACCGCGGACCTGGGCCACACCGCCTGGTTCGGCGCGCTGCTGGGCGGCCACACGCTGCGCGTGCTGGACGATGCGCTGGGCGAAGACCCCGAGGCCCTCGCCAGCGCGCTGGCGGCGCGGCCGGTCGATTGCCTGAAGATCGTGCCCTCGCACCTGCGCGCACTGCTGGCCGTCGCCGATCCGGCGCGGCTGGTGCCGCGGCAATGCCTGGTGTTCGGTGGCGAGGCGCTGGATGCGGCGCTGGTGGCGCGCGTGCAGGCGCTGCATCCGGCCTGCCGCGTGGTCAACCACTACGGGCCCACCGAAACCACGGTTGGCTGCCTGACGCACGCGGTGCCATCGGGCGGAGCGCAGGGTGCGATTCCGGTCGGCCGCCCGCTGCCCGGCGTCAGCGCCCACGTGCTGGATCGGCACCTGAATCCCGTGCCGCGCGGCGCGGCAGGCGAGCTCTACGTCGGCGGGGCCGGCGTCGCGAGCGGCTACCTGCGCCGCCCGGCGCTGAGCGCCGAACGCTTCGTGCCGGATCCGTTCCAGCCCGGCGGCCGCCTGTACCGCACCGGCGACCGCGTGCGCATGACTGATGACGGCGCCATCGTCTTCCTCGGCCGTGCCGATGCCCAGGTCAAGATCCGTGGCTTCCGCGTCGAACCCGGCGAAGTCGAAGCCTGGCTGCGCCAGGCGCCGCACGTGCGTGATGCGGTGGTACTGGCGCAGCCCTCGCCCGCAGGCGAAGGGCTGCGGCTGGTCGCCTATCTCGTGCCCGCCGACGGATTCGACCTGGCCGCACTGCGCACCGCCATGGCTGCCGCACTGCCGGCGCCGATGCTGCCGGCGGCCTTCGTGCAGTGCGACGCCTTCGCGCGACTGCGCAACGGGAAGGTCGATCGCAAGGCATTGCCGCCGGTGCCCGATGAAGGCGTCGCGCCCGTCCGCGCTGCACCGCAGGACGAAACCGAGGCGACGTTGGCGCGCCTGTGGGCCAACGTGCTCGGGCGCGATGCCGTCAGCGCCGACGACAACTTCTTCGCCCTCGGCGGCGACTCGATCCTCGGGCTGCAGCTGGTCGCGCAAGCGCGCCAGGCCGGTCTGGCGTTGACCCCCAAGCTGCTGTTCTCCCATCCCACGCCCTCGGCATTGGCCGCCGCGCTGCGCGCATGCGCCGCACCGGCTGACGCAAGCGCTGCCATCGAGCAGACGCTGCGCACGCTCTGGCGCGAGATCCTGCGGCGCGACGAGGTCGACCGCGACGCCGACTTCTTCGCGCTCGGCGGCGATTCCATCCTGGCGCTGCAGATCGTGGCCAAGGCCCGCGCGCAACAACTGATGCTGGCGCCCAGGGACCTGTTCGCGCACCCGACGCTGGCGCGCCTGTCGGCGCATCTCGCCGCGCGCGCGCAACCTGCCGCCGCTCCCGCTGCGACGCCGGCAGTGGCACAGCCATTTGCGCTGAGCGGTTGCGACGCGCCAGCACTGGAGCGCCTGCGCATCGCGCAGGGCGGCATCGAGGATGCCTATCCGCTGTCGCCGCTGCAGGAAGGGCTGCTGTTCCACCACCTGCGCGACGGCGGCAACGGCGCCTATGTCAACCAACTGGTGCTGGAAATCGACGGGCCGCTCGACCCGACGCGCATGGCTGCCGCGTGGCAGGGGCTGCTCGACGCCCATCCGATCCTGCGCACCACCTTTGTCGCGCCAGGCGAAGGCGGTTGCGGCGACCGCGCGCTGCAATGCGTGCATGCCCGCACCACGTTGCCCGTGGCCGTAGAGGACTGGCGCGGCGAGGACAGTCCAGCGCTGGCCGAGCGTCTGGCGGCCTGGTGCCGCGCCGACCGCGCGCGTGGTTTCGACCCGGCTGCGCTGCCGCTGATGCGGCTGGCACTGCTGCGCACCGGCGAGCAGGGATGGTGGCTGGTCTGGAGCCGGCACCACCTGATCGTCGACGGCTGGGGCTCGGTGCAACTGCTCGACGACGCGCTGGCCCGCTACGCCGATCCGGCCCACGCCCCGGCGCCGCGCCGGCCGTACCGCGACTATATCGCCTGGCTTGCCGCGCAGCCCGCGACGGCGCGGCAGGCTTTCTGGCGCGAGGCCTTCGCCGGCCTGCCCGGTCCCACCGTGCTGCCGGGCATCGCGCCGGCGGCCGCGCACACCAATGCGGTGCCGCTGTGCCGCGACCTGGTGCTGCCGGCCGGACTCGACGCCAGCCTGCGCGCGCTGGCGGCCGCGCATCGCGTCACGCTCAATACCGTGATGCAGGCGGCGTGGGGTATCGTGCTGGCGCGCCATTGCGGCAGCGACGATATCGTCTTCGGCGTGACCTCGGCCGGCCGGCCAACGGGCCTCGACGGCGCCGAGCGCATGCTGGGCGTGTTTATCAACACACTGCCGCTGCGTCTGCGTCCGCGCGGCCCGCTGACGGTGACGGACTATCTGCAGGCTACCCAGCAAGCCGGCGTCGCCATGCGCGAGTTCGAACATGCCGCGCTGGCCGAGATCCAGGCGCAGGCCGGTACCGGTGGCGCGCTGTTCGACACGCTGATGGTGTTCCAGAACCTGCCCGACCTGAACGACCGGGCGCGCGAGGTGGCGGGCCTGCGCCTGCGCCAGCACGACAACATCGAGCAGACCCACTACGGCCTGACGCTGGAAGTGATGCCCGATCGTCGCTTCACCGTCCGCTTCACCTGCGATGCCGGCCGCGTTGAGGCGAAACGCCTCGCGCAATGGATGGACGCGTACGCGGCCGCGCTGGCATCGCTGGCCGAGGGCGCGGCGCATGTCGGTGCCGTCGATCTGCTTGACCCGGCCACGCGCACGCGGCTGCAGGCTTGGGGCGCCAGCGATGACACCAGCGTCTCGCAGGCAGCCCTGCACGACGACTACGTACAGCGCGTGGCGCGCCGCGTCGCCGCGCATCCGGAGCGCGTGCTGGCGCGCTGCGGCGACGCCGCACTGACCTACGGCGACTGGTGGCAACGTGCCGGCCGGCTTGCCGGGGGCCTGCGTTCCGCGGGCGTGACGCAGGATGACGTCGTCGCAGTGCTGCTGCCGCGCGGGCTCGACTGGCTGGTCGCGCTGGCCGGAATACTGCGCGCCGGCGCGGCCTGGGTGCCGCTCGACGTCAGCCATCCCCCGGCGCGCTGGCTGCAGGTGCTGGCGCAGACGCGCCCCGCGCAGGTGCTGACGGATGCTGCAGGCGTTGCTGCGATTGCCGAGGCGGGGATCGCAGACGCCCGGACGCTGGCCGCCGTCGAGGCCACCGCTGCGGGATCGACGGCACTGCCGGCATCCTCGCACCCCGCCCAGCTCGCCTACGTGCTGTTCACCTCCGGCTCGACCGGCGTGCCCAAGGGCGCGATGGTCACGCGCGCCGGCATGCTCAACAACATGCTGGCCAAGGTGGTGCCATTGGGGCTGGGCGAGGGCGATGTGATCGCCCAGACCGCGCCGCCGTGCTTCGACATCTCGGTATGGCAGGCGCTCGCCGCGCCGCTGTTCGGCGCGCGCATGGAGATCGTCGCCGACGAGGTGGTGCGCGATCCTTCGGCGCTGACGGCGCTGCTGGCGCAGCGCGGCGTGACGCTGTTCGAACCGGTGCCGTCGCTGCTGCAGGCCATGCTCGACTGCCAGGCCGCCGAGGGCCGCGACGCGCCGCTGCCGGCGCTGCGCTGGGTGCTGCCCACTGGCGAGGCGCTGCCGCCCGCCACCGCGCGCGCCTGGTTCGGGCGCTACCCGGCGGTGCCGCTGATGAACGCCTACGGTCCCGCGGAATGCTCGGACGACGTGGCCTTCCACCCCTTGTCTGCCGATAGGCTGGAGCAGGGCAGCGACACCGTGCCGATCGGCCGTCCCACCGCCAATGCGGTGCTGCAGGTGCTCGATGCCGACGGCAACCTGGCCGCACCCGGCGTGATCGGCGAGATCGCGGTGGCCGGCGCCGGCGTGGGCTGGGGCTACCTGGCCGACCCGCGCCGCACCGCCGCCGCCTTCGTGCCCGATCCGACCGGCGCCCCGGGCAGCCGCCGCTACCTGACCGGCGACCTCGGCCGCTGGCAGGCCGACGGCGTGCTGGAGTACGTGGGTCGCAAGGACTTCCAGGTCAAGCTGCGCGGCTACCGCATCGAGCTGGGCGAGATCGAGGCCGTGCTGGCCGCGCATCCCGCCGTGCGTCAGGCGCTGGTGACGGTGTACCAGGCCGCCGGCAGCGAATGGCTGACGGCCTACTGGCAGCCAGAAGCCGGCGCGGAAGCCGTATTGGAAGCCGAGCTTGCCGCCAGCGTCGCGGCGCGGTTGCCGGCCTACATGGTGCCGGCCGCGTGGGTGCGCATGCCGGTCTGGCCGCTCAACGCCAACGGCAAGATCGACCGCAAGGCGCTGCCCGCGCCGCAGGTGGCAGCCGCCGGCGAGGAGGGCGATCCCCCGGCCAACCCGGTCGAGCAAGCCGTGGCGGAAATCTGGGAGGCACTGCTGCCCGGTGTGCGGGTTGGCCGCGACAGCCATTTCTTCCGTCTCGGCGGCCATTCGCTGATCGCCACCCGCGTGGTGGCGCGCTTGCGCGCCGCCGGCCACGCACAGGCCGCGCTGCGCGATGTGTTCGAAGCCCCGGTGCTGCGCGACTTTGCCGCGCGCCTGGCCACGGCGGCGCCCGCGGCGGCGATCCCCGCGCTGGTGCCCGTGCCTCGCGTTGCGCGCATGCCGGTATCACTGGCGCAGCAACGGCTGTGGCTGGTCGAGCGCCTGCAGGGCAATGCCGGTGCCGCCTACAACATGGCCGGCGCGCTGCGCCTGCGCGGGCCGCTGGATGTCGCCGCGCTGCGCCAGGCCCTGGCCGCCGTGGCCGCTCGCCACGAGGTCCTGCGCACCGCCTATCCCGACGACGACGGCGAGCCGTTCGCCCGCATCGATGTCGCCGCCGGCATCGGCCTGCCAATGGCCGACCTCCAGGCGCTGGCGCCCGAGGCCCGCGACGCGGCGCTGCGCGAAGCCATGCGTGAGCACGCGTCACGACCCTTTGCGCTCGGCGAGGCGCCGCTGTGGCGCGCCACGCTGCTGCGCTGCGCCCCGCAGGAACACGTGCTGCTGGTCGCGATGCACCACCTGGTGTCCGACGGCTGGTCGGTCGGGCTGCTGGTCGACGAGATCACCCACGGCTACCGCCGCGCACTGGCGCCGGACCAGGTCGCACCGCTGCCGCCGCTGGCCTTGCAATACGCCGACTATGCAGCCTGGCAACGCGACTGGCTGCGCGGCGCCGCGCTCGACCAGTTGGCCGCCTACTGGCGCGGCGCGCTCGCCGGCGCGCCGGCGGCACTGGCCTTGCCGGCCGACCGCGCGCGCCCGCCGGTGGCGCGCATGGAAGGCGATGCCGTGGCGCTGCACGTCGACGCCGCGCGCATGGCGCAGGTGCATGCGCTGGCCCGCGCCGAGCAGGTCACGCCGTTTGTCGTGCTGCTGGCCAGCTTCCAGTGCTGGCTGCACCGCGCCACCGGCATGGACGACCTGGTGCTCGGCACCGACGTCGCCGGCCGCCACGACGCGGCGCTGGAGCCGCTGATCGGCTTCTTCGTCAACGTGCTGCCGCTGCGCTCCCGGCGCGTCGCCGGCGCCAGCTTCCGCGACACCCTCGCCGCCTGCCGGCGCGGCGTGCTGGCCGCGTTCGAGCATGACGGCCTGCCGTTCGACCGCATCGTGGAGGCCGCGGGCATGCCGCGCGACCGCAGCCGCAACCCGCTGGTGCAGGCGCTGTTCGTGCTGCAGAACACGCCGGCCGGGCAGTTCGCCATGCCCGGCGTGCAGGCCGAGATGCTGCCGCCGGTGGAGCGCAATTCCAAGTTCGACATGGCGCTGTTCCTCGAGCCCGAGGGCGGGCAGGAAGCCGCGGCGCTGCGCGGCGACTGGGTGTTCGCCACAGCGTTGTTCGAGCGGACCACGGTGGCGCGCTTTGCCAGCGACTGGCTGGCCACGCTGGACGCGCTGCTGCGCGCGCCGGACCAGCCCGTCGGCCACGTCACCGAACTTGTCCCGGGCGCCGCGCGCCCGACCCAACCGAAACCCGAGGAGTCCCGAAACATGGAAACCAGCCAACGCATGGCGGCCAAGCTCGACCAGCTCAAATCGCTGGCGCGGCCGCGCCCGGCCACCCTCGCTCCCGCCACTCCGGTTCCGTCCGCCGCCGACCCGGCCAGCCAGGTGCGGCTGCACCCGCTGCGGGCCGGTGACGTCTTTCCCATCGTGATCGAGCCGGCGGCGCCCGGCCTCGATCCCGTCGCCTGGGCCGCCCGGGCGCGCGGGCTGATCATCGACACCCTGCATAAACACGCGGGCATCGTCTTCCGCGGCTTCGACCTGCCCACGCCGCAGGCCTTCGAGGCCTTTGCCGAAGCGATGCATCCGGGCCTGTACGGCAGCTATGGCGACCTGCCCAAGAAGGAGGGCGGCCGCAACACCTACCGCTCCACGCCGTACCCCGAGCGCCAGATGATCCTGTACCACAACGAAAGCGCGCACCTGGAGCGCTGGCCGCGCAAGCAGTGGTTCTATTGCGAACTGCCCTCCGCCATCGGTGGCGCCACCCCCATCGTCGACTGCCGCGAACTGTTGCGCCGCCTGCCGCCCGCGCTGGCCGCCGAGTTCGCCAGCCGGCAACTTATGTACGTGCGCACCTTCACGCCGCGGCTGGACGTGGACTGGCGCGACTTCTACAAGACCGAGGACCGCGCTGAAGTGGAAGCGCGCTGCCGCGCCGCCGGCATCGACTGCCGCTGGCTGGACGGCGACATCCTGCAGACCCGCACCGTGTGCCCGGCCATCGTCAGCCACCCGGTCACCGGCGAGCGCAGCTTCTTCAACCAGGTGCAGCTGCACCACGTGTCGTGCCTGGAGGAAGACGTGCGTGAAGACCTGCTCGAGATGGTGGGGCTGGAACGCATGCCGCGCCATGTGATGTTCGGCGACGGCACACCGATCCCCGACGAGGCGATGAAGCTGATAGGCGAACTGTACGAGGCCTGCGCCGTGCGCTTCGACTGGCAACGCGGCGACGTGGTGATGCTCGACAACATGCTGGCCGCGCACGCCCGCGACCCCTATGAAGGCCCGCGCAAGATCGTCGTCGCGATGGGCGATATGTTTGACCGCACCCGGCTCGACGGCAATGCCGCCGCGGTGCCGCAGGAGAACGCCGATGCCTGAACTGCAGTCCGCCTGGACCCCGACACCCGAACAACAGGCCACATGGCAGCAATGGCGCGACACGCCGGCGCCGCGCGCGCATGTGGCGCGGATCGCTCTGCACGGGCAGCCCGACCCTGCCGCAGTGGATGCCGCGCTGGCGGCGCTGCGTGTGCGGCACGAATCGCTGCGTACCGCATATATCGACGATGGCAACGAGCTGGTGGCCTGCGTGCCACAGGCGGGCACCAACGGTGCCGCCACGGCCATCGCCGCGCCCGGCGATGCGCCGTCGCTGCCTGCGCTCGACCCGGCCACCGGCGACGTACTGCGCGCCTGCATCAGCCCTCTGCCCGCGGGCGGCGCCACCCTGTGGCTGCTGGTTAGTCCGCTGGCGGCAGACCGCGGCACCGTGCTGAAGCTTGCCGAAAACATGCGCGATGCATTGGATGCGCGGGCACGGATCGATGGCGATGAGGAATTGCCGCTGCAATACGCGCAATACGCCGACTGGCAGCAAGACGCGCGCCTGGGCGAAGACGGCACCGGCAGCGCCGGCCGCGCGTACTGGCAGGCGCAGGCCGCCGGCCTGGCGGCTCCGTTGCGCATCCCCGATGCGCTGGGCGAAACCGCGGCGGCGCAAGGTAGCGACACCTGGCGCCACACGCTGCATGGCGCGCACCGGCAGGCGCTGGCCGCATCGGCGCGACAGTTCGGCACCACGCCTGAGCGCGTGGTGCAGGCGGCCTGGTGGACCGTGCTGGCGCGCCTGTGCGCGCAGCCGGTGTTCAGCGGTGCCTGGCTGCATGATTGCCGCCGCGACTACGACGTGATGGCCGATGCCGCCGGCGTATTTGTCAAGGCGCTGCCGGTCAGCGTGGCTTGGGACGCGCAGCGCAGCGTGGCCGAGCACTGGCGCGCCTGGCTGCCCGCGCTCGACAGCCACGCCGCGTGGCAGGAAGCCTGGCAGCCCGGGGATGCCGCGCCCCGTATCGGGTTTGCGGTAGCGCCGCTGCCGCCCGCCGGCGTGGCGATGGCCAGCCCGGCATGGCCCGGCTTCGACCTGGTGTGTGAGGCACTCGATGACGGGCAGGGCATGGCGGCGCTCGCGCTGCATGCGCGCGCAGGCGTCCTGCATCCGCGCGTCGCGCAGTGGGTGCTGGCGCATCTGGCGGCACTGATCGGCACATTGCCTGTGGCGCTCGACACGCCGCTGGAATCGCTGTCGTGGCCTGCGGACGATACCTTGCGCGTGCCGCAGTGCTGGACGGGCGAAACGCCCGTGGATGCGGGGCAGACCCTGCTCGCACGCATCGCGCAGCATGCCCGGCAGACGCCGGATGCGCCCGCGCTCGAGGCCGCGGACCTGGTGCTCGACTACGCCGGCCTGCAGCGCACCGTGCAAGGCGCTGCGCAACGGCTGCGCGCGCTCGGCGTGGGCCCCGGCACGCGCGTGGCGCTGGCGCTGCCGCGCAGCGGCGCGCTGGTGGCGAGCCTGCTGACGGTATGGGCCGCGGGCGGCGCCTATGTGCCGCTCGACCCGGCGTGGCCGCAGGCGCGCCGCCGCAGCGTGCTGGCGCAGTCGGCGCCGGTGCTGACCATCGCGCAGCAGGCTGCCCACGATGACGCCACGGTGATCTGTGCCGATGCGCTGCTGGCCGAGGCCGCACAGGTTGATGGCGAATTTGCCAGCGCACAGGAAGACGCCGCCTACGTGCTCTTCACCTCCGGCTCCACCGGCGAGCCCAAGGGCGTGGTGGTCGGCCACCGGCAGATCAGCCATTACACCGCGGCGGTGTGCGAGGCGCTGTCGCTGGCGTCGTGCCGGCGGCTCGGCCTGACGTCGTCGGTCGCGGCCGACCTCGGCAACACCACGCTGTTCGCAGCACTGTGGCAGGGGGCGTGCCTGGCGGTGGCCAGCGATGACGACATGGCGCATCCCGCCGCCTTCTCCCGTTACCTGCGTGGACGCGAGGTCGACGCCATCAAGATCGTGCCGTCGCACCTGGCGGCGCTGCTGGAAACGGATGCACCGGCCGTGCCCGCCACCGTGATCCTGGGCGGCGAGCCCTTGCCCGCCAGCCTGGTGCAGGGGCTGCGCCGCCACGCACCGGACTGCCGGATCTTCAACCACTATGGCCCGACCGAAACCACCATCGGCGTCATGGTCCACGCCATCGGCGCGGAGGATCCGGGATGGCCCGCCGGCACGGCGCCGCTCAGCCGGGCCCTGGGCGCGGCGCGCGTGCGGCTGCTGGACGATGCCTTGCGCCCGGTCCCGGCCGGCGTGGCCGGGCAGCTCTACGTCGGCGGTCCGCAACTGGCGCATGGCTACCTCGGCCGCCCGGACCTGGACGCCGCCGCGTTTGTCGGCGACCCGTTCGCGGCAGGGCAGCGCCTCTACTGCACCGGAGACCTGGCGCGCGCCACCCCCGCCGGCCTGCAACTGCTGGGCCGCGCCGACCAGCAGGTCAAGATCCGCGGCATCCGCGTCGAGCCGGCGGAAGTCGAGGCAGCGCTGCTGGCCCAACCGGCGGTGGCGCAGGCTGCGGTCTGTGCCGCGCCCGGCCCCGGCGGCGCAGCCGTGCTGTGCGCGTTCATCGTGCCGGCATCGGCCGGCTCCGCCGACACGGATGCGCTGCGGCGCGCGCTTGCCGCCATGCTGCCCGACGCCATGGTCCCGTCGCGCTTGATCGCGCTGCCTGCGCTGCCGCGGCTGCCGAACGGCAAGACCGACCGCACGGCGCTGCGCACGCTGGCCGCATCGCCGGACGACATTGCCGCAGCGGCGCCGCAAGCTGCCACGGCATCCGCGGATGCCGTGGAGACCCTGGTCTGCGCGCTGATGGCCGAACTGCTGGAGCAGGAGCGGGTCGACCCGCACGCCGACTTCTTCGCGCTCGGCGGCCATTCGCTGCTGGTGATCAAGCTGGTGGCGCGGCTGCGCCGGCGCCTGCAGGTGGAGATCGCACCGGGCGTGGTGTTCGACCACCCGACCGCCCACGCGCTGGCCGCGGCCGTGCGTGAACACAGCGAGACGGCGGGCGAACTCGACGCGCGCGCGCTCACCGCGCTGAGTGCGGCGCCCCAGGCTGCCGTGGCCGCCTGAGCGCTCCCCGATATCCATTGACCGTGATACCGCTCCCATGTCAGATGCATTGAATACCGCGCACGCGCAGGTCGCCGCGCGCTTTGCCCGGCTGGCGCCAGCGCAGCGCGCGGCGTTCCTGGCCGCGCTGCACGACAAAGGCGTGGCCTTCTCCACGCTTCCGATCGTGCCGGCGCCGCGCAGCGAAGCGCTGCCGCTGTCGTACGCGCAGCACCGCCTGTGGTTCCTGCAGCAGCTCGATCCGGCCGGCACCGCCTATCACATGCCGGGCGCATACCGGCTCGAAGGGGCGCTCGACGTCGCAGCACTGCGCCGTGCGTTCGATCGCATCGGTGCGCGCCATGAGGTGCTGCGCACCACCTATCCAACCGACGCTGCCGGCGTGGCGCGCCAGCAGGTGCACGACAGCCTGCCGCCGCCATTCGTCGAGATGGAAGCCGATACCACCGGCCTGGACACCACCATCGACGGC
The DNA here is from genome assembly GCF_058792255.1 of Cupriavidus sp. CPT47-8839-RL05A. Taxonomy (NCBI): domain Bacteria; kingdom Pseudomonadati; phylum Pseudomonadota; class Betaproteobacteria; order Burkholderiales; family Burkholderiaceae; genus Cupriavidus; species Cupriavidus sp. CPT47-8839-RL05A. The sequence continues at coordinate 163,738 of NZ_JBYTEG010000012.1, forward strand.
ATTGTCCACGCGCCGTTCGATCTCGCCGCAGGACCGCTGTGGCGCGTCGCGCTGATCCGCGAGAGCGTCCAGTCCCATGTGCTGGTAGTAGTGCTGCACCACATCGTCGCCGACGGCGCCTCGATCGTGCGCCTGGTCGCGGAACTGGCCGCCTGCTACGCCGCCGAAGCTGCCGACATGCAGCCCGAACTGCCACAGCTGCCGGTGCAGTACGCTGACTACGCCGCTTGGCAGCGCAACTGGATGGAAGCCGGCGAAGCCGAGCGCCAGCTCCGCTACTGGCGCGACCGCCTGGGCGATGCGCCCGGCGCCGCACTCGATCTGCCGGCCGACCGGCCACGCCGCGCGGCGCGTACCGGCGCGGGCGCCGAGCACACCTTCGTCATTCCGGCCGACGTGGCCGCGGCGCTGCGCACGCTCGCCGGCGCGCATCAGGCCACGCTCAACATGGCGCTGCTGGCCGCCTATGCGGTCTTGTTGAACCGCTACACCGGACAGGCCGACGTCTGCATCGGCGTGCCGGTGGCCAACCGGCAACGCAGCGAAACCGAGGCGCTGGTCGGCTGCTTCGTCAACATGCAGGTGATGCGCGCCGAGGTGGCGCCAGACGAGCCGTTTGCCGAGCTGCTGTCCCGGCTGGCACGGCAGGCGGCGGCGGACCAGGAGCACCAGGCGCTGCCGTTCGACCTGCTGGTGGAGGCGCTTCAGCCCGGCCGCAGCCTGGCGCAGCCGGCGCTGTTCAACGTCACCTTCGACCATCGCACCGCCGGCGCGGCGGCGGTGCCGCAACTGAAGGGGCTGCGCGTCACGCCGCTGGAATTGCCGGTGACGACCGCGCGTTTCGAACTCAGCCTGGCCACCACCGAGCTGCCCGATGGCAGCCTTTGCGGCCGGATCGCCTATGCCGCCGATCTGTTCGATGCCGCCACCGTGGCGCGCATGGCGGGGCACTATGCGCGCCTGCTGCAGGCGTTCGCCACCGATCCCGCCACGACACCCGCCGCGGCTGTGTTACTGGGCGACGCCGAGCGCGACGCGCTGGCGCGCTGGAGCGAACCTGGCTGCGTAGCACCACTGTTCGTGCCGGTGCACGCACAGGTGGCGGCCCACGCCCGCCGCGCGCCCGAGGCCCCGGCCGTGCTGTTCGGCGATGCCACGCTCAGCTACGGCGAGTTGAATCGCCAGGCCAACCGGCTCGCGCACCGGCTGATCGCGCAGGGCATTGGCGCCGAGAGCCGCGTCGGCGTGGCGCTGGGCCGTTCGCCGCGCATGATCGTGGCGCTGCTGGCGGTGCTGAAGGCTGGCGGCTGCTTCGTGCCCTTCGATCCCACCTATCCGGCGCGGCGCCTGCTGGACATGCAGGAGGACGCCGCGCCGCAGTTGTTGCTCACCGAGCGCGCGCTGCGCGATGCCTTCCCGGTAGCCGAAGGCATGACAGTGCTGCTGGTCGATGACGACGCCGACGCATCCTTCCTCGAACACGATCCCGAAATTGCCGTACACCCGGCGCAGCTTGCCTACGTCATCTACACCTCCGGCTCGACCGGCAAGCCCAAGGGCGTCGCGGTGGCGCACGGCCCGCTGGCAATGCACGTGGTCACCACTGCCGAGTGCTACGACATCACGGCCGCCAGCCGCGAGCTGCATTTCCTGTCGTTCAGCTTCGACGGCGCGCACGAGCGCTGGATGGTGCCGCTGGCCAGCGGCGCCAGCATCGTGCTGCGCGACGACACGCTGTGGAGCGTGGAGCAGACCTACGCGGCGCTGCGACGCCATGCGGTCACGCACGCGGGCTTTCCGCCGCGCTACCTGCACCAGCTCGCCGCCTGGGCCGAATCGCAGGGCGATCCGCCGCCGCTGTGGCTTTATTCCTTCGGTGGCGAAGCCATGCCCCGCGCGGGCGTGGCCCGCCTGACGCAGGCGCTGCGGCCGCAGCACATCATCAACGGCTATGGCCCGACCGAAACGGTGATGACACCGCTGGTGTGGAAGGCAAGGGCCGCCGACGCGGAAGCTCAGGTCACCGGCGCCTATGCGCCGATCGGCCGGCCGGTCGGCGCGCGCAGCGCGTACGTGCTGGACAGCCGGCTCGAACCGGTGCCGGTAGGTGTGCCGGGCGAACTCTATCTCGGCGGCGAAGGGCTGGCACGCGGCTACCTGGGCCGGGCGGGCATGACGGCCGACCGCTTCATTCCCGATCCGTTTGGCGCGCCCGGTGGACGGCTCTACCGCACCGGCGACCTGGTGCGCTGGCAGCCCGAAGGCTGCATCGAATACCTCGGCCGGCAGGACCACCAGGTGAAGATCCGCGGCTTCCGCATCGAACTGGGCGAGATCGAGGCGCACCTGTTGGCGCAGCCCGGCGTTCGGCAAGTGGTGGTGCTGCCGCACCAGACGTCCGCCGGCACGCGGCTGGTCGGCTACGTCGTGGCGCAGCAGCGCGCGGTATCGTGCGAGGCCCTGCGCGCGGCGCTCGCGGCGGCCTTGCCCGATTACATGGTGCCGGCCGCGATCCTGCAGCTCGACAGCCTCCCGGTCACGCCCAACGGCAAACTGGACCGGCGCGCGCTGCCGGAACCGCAGTGGCAGGCCGAGACCGCCTACACCGCGCCGGTGTCAGCGGCGGAGCGGATGCTGGCGGCCGTCTGGGCAGACGTGCTCGGCATCGCGCAGGTGGGCCTGCATGACAACTTCTTCTCGCTCGGCGGCGATTCCATCCTGAGCCTGCAGATCGTCGCGCGCGCCCGTTTGCAGGGCTGGCGGCTGACGCCGCGCCAGGTATTCGAGCACCAGACGGTGGCCGCGCTGGCGCGGGTGGCGGAGCGCGTGGGTGGCACGGCGCAGGATGCGGCCAACGATGACGCTGGCGCGGCGCCGCTGACGCCGGTGCAGGCGGCCTTTCTCGGGCAGCCGCTGGCCGAGGCCAGCCGCAACCGCTTCAACCAGTCGGTGCTGCTGCGCCCGCAGTCGGCCATCGACGCACCGGCATTGCAGGCCGCGCTGCAGGACGTCATCGGCCACCATGCCGCACTGCGCTACCACTTCACACGCACCGACGAAGGCTGGCGCCAGCAGGCCGCCGCTGAAGCCCGGGACGCGGTCGCACTGACGGCCATCGACGTGCCGGACGCCGCGGCAATCACCGCTGTCTGCGATGCAGAGCAGGACCGGCTGGACATCGCCCGCGGGCCGCTGCTGCGTGCGCTGCACCTGCGCGTCGCCAATGGCAGCGAGCGGCTGTTCTTGGTCTGCCACCATCTGGTGGTCGACGGCGTGTCCTGGCGCATCGTGCTGGAAGACCTGCAAGCCGCCTACGCCGCACGGCTGGCGGGACAGGTGGCAGCGCTGGCGCCCGTGGGCGCCAGCTATGCCGCATGGAGCCGCACGCTCGCAGGGCCGGCGCGCGACGTGTTCGCGCCCGAGGCCGAATACTGGCGCACCGTCACGCGCGACCAGATGTCATTGCCATGCGATGGTCCGGGCGGTGAACCGGCGCGCCCGCGCACGGCAAGCTTTGCTTTGGACGTGGCCACGACCGACGCCTTGCTGCGGCGGGCGCATGCCGCCTACCGCACCGGCGTCAACGACCTGCTGCTGGCGGGATTCGCGCGCGCGCTGTGCGCCTTTGCTGGCCGCGACGACATCCGCATCCACGTGGAAGGCCACGGCCGCGAAGCCGAGGCGGCCGGCAGCGCGCTCGATCTCAGCCGCACGGTGGGCTGGTTCACCAGCGTCTGGCCGGTCCGGCTGGCGAGCGTTGCGGACGTCGGCGACACCATCGCCGGGGTCAAGGAAGCGCTGCGCGCGGTGCCGCGCCAAGGGCTTGGGTACGGCGTGCTCAGCGCTCTCGCGCCAGCGGCGCTGCCGCCGTGCGCGCCGCAGGTGCTGTTCAACTACCTCGGCCAGTTCGACAGCAGCCTTGGGGAACGCGGCTGGCAGGCCGCCGCGGAGGATACCGGCTGCGGCGTCTCCGACGACATCCCCTTGCCGGCGCCGCTGGCGTTCGATGGCCGGGTCCAGGGCGGCCGCCTGCAGTTCCGCTGCACCTACAGCGGCGCACAGTTCCGCGAGGCCACCATCGAAGCGCTGATGGCGCGCATCGCGCAGTCGCTGCGCGAGGTGGTCGGGCATTGCGTGGCGCAGTCCGTGGCCCGGCTGACGCCCTCCGATGTGCCGGCCAGCGGGCTGTTGCAGCAGCAACTGGATGCGCTCGCGCTGCGTGCCGACGAGATCGAGGACATCTGGCGGCCCACGCCGATGCAGCGCGGCATGATCCGGCACGGCGCGCGGCATCCCGGCTCGCCGGCCTACACCGTGCAGGTGCAGGCCACCATGGACGGGCTCGACGTGGAGCGCATGGTCGCGGCATGGCAGGACGCGGTGCGGCGGCATCCGGTGCTGCGGGCCCGGGTGGCGTGGCTGCAAGCGGGCGCGGGCATGGAGGCCGAGCCGCTGCTGGTGGTGCCCACGCAGGCCACGCTGCCGGTCAGGCACCACGACTGGCGCGAACGCAGCCATCGCCCTGCCGCGGCCGCCGACGATGCCCAATGGCAGGCGCTGTGCGAGGCCGAGTTCCGCGAGGGCTTCGACCTGGGCCAGGCGCCGCTGATGCGGCTGACGCTGGTGCGCATCGGCGACCACAGCTGGCGCTTCCTCTGGACCTGGCATCACCTGCTGCTGGACGGCTGGAGCATGTCGCGCCTGCTGGGCGAGGTGCTGCGCGGCTACGACGGCGAGCAGCCGGCCCAGCCCGCGGTGTCGCTGCGCCGCTACGTGGCGTGGCAGCAGGCGCAGTCGGGCGCCGATCCTGAACAACGCTGGCGCGAGCGTCTGGCGCCGCTGGCACGCCAACCGGTGCGCATCACGCGCGAGGTTGCGCCGGCACAGCGCGGTCAGCAGATCCGCGCGGTGGAACACGTGGTGCAGGCCGATGCGCTGCGCACGCTGGCCGCTTTCGCCAGCCGCCAGCACGTCACCGTCAACACGCTGGTGCAGGCAGCATGGATGCTGGCGCTGCGCCAGGCCACCGGTGCGCGCACGGTGGGGATGGCCGTGGTGGGCTCGGGCCGTTCGGCGGAGCTGCCCGGCATCGAAGACATCATGGGCTTGCTCGCGAGTACCTTGCCGCTGGTGCAGGCGCTGCCCGACTCGCTGCGCGTGGCCGACTGGCTGCCGGCGCTGCAGGCCGACAACCTGGCGCTGCGCGAGACCGAGCATGCGCCGCCGGCGTGGCTGCAGAGCTGGGCGGCCGGCAGCGACGATGCCGCGCACGCGCCGTTCGACACCATGCTGATCTACGAGAACTACCCGGTCGACAGCACGCTGCGGGAAACCCAGCGCGGCGCGCTGCGCTTCAGCGATGTCGATAACCGCGGACAGATGAGCTATCCGGTAACGGCCATCGTGATCCCGCGTGAAACGCTGACGCTGCGCGTGGAGTACGACACGGCGGCGCTCGACGACAGCGCGGCGGAGGAACTGACCCGGCAGTGCGTGGCGATCCTGCTGGCGCTGCCGGCGCTGGCCGGCGCCACGCTGGGCGAAGTGCCGGTGCGCGTCGAGCACGGCAGCGCCAGCGAGCTGGCGGCCTAGGTGCCGACGGCTTTACCGCAGCAGGCGGCGCGGGCAGTCGCCGCACAGCGTGAAGGCCGGCAAGCGGTAGCGCAGGCAACACAGCCGGCGCAGCCACAGCGTGGTGGTGGTGCCGTCCTGCGTCACGCGGTGCGCGCGCATCGGCGCATGCAGCGGGTTGTCGCGGCCGTCTGGGCGGGTGCGGGTGTCCATCAGCCAGGCGGCGTCGGCCGCCAGCGTGGCGTCCGTGGCCGGCATGCCCGGCTGCAGCAGGGCGGGCGCGTGGCGCAATACCTCGGCGACGACAGCGCCGGCATTGGCCCACAGCAGGCGCGGCGACGCGCCGCTGGCCGCTGCCAGCGCATCGACCAGCGGCGCCAGCAGATCGTCCAGCAGGGCGCCGTAGCGCTGCTGCGGCGGCGCGCCGGGCAACGTCTGGCCGAAATGTGGCAGCAGCAGCGTCACGGCGCGGCCATGCCGATCGGGCCGGACGGCCGCGTCGCGCAAGGGCAGTACGTGCTGCGCCAGCGCAGCGGCGGCCACCGTGCCGGGCAGCAGCGCGGAGAAGCAATGCCGCGCCCAGACCGAGCCGGCCACGCGCGCATCGTCGCCACCGTAGTGGACGGCCATGGCGTGAAGCGCCTGCCGCAGTGGGGCGCGGCCCGCCGGCGCGGACATGAGCGCGGCGGGCATGACGTCATCGGACGTCGTGGGGCCGATGCGTATGGCCTCGGCGTAGTGACGCAGCGGCTCGGGAAACAGTGCAAGCAGGATCGGTAACGGAAACAAGAGGCAGCCCCGTACGGCGTTGCGGATATGCAGTCAACGCCTTTTCTTGGTTGAAAATGAGAATGATTATCAGGTATATTCGCAATTCGCTTTGTAAAGACAATGTCGCACCCGGGCGCCCCCTTGCCAGTCAGTCGCGGCATGGCCGCGGCTGCGGGGCGATCCTGGCCTTGCCGTTCGCGCGGCAAGGCCGTGCGCGCGGTGGCAGCCAGGCCAGCAATGACTGCCTCGCGGCTCCCGAGGAGACCCAATGACGCAGCCTATGCCCGACCTGACGATCCGCGTGCGCGCCTCGCAAGGCCCCGCGCCGCTGTCGTTCGCGCAGCAGCGCCTGTGGTTCCTGCAGCGCTACGCGCCGGACAGCATCGCGTACAACCTGGTGCGCGCCTGGCGCCTGCAGGGCCCGCTGTCGGCCCCGGCGCTGGAGCACGCGCTGGCGCAGGTGACCGCGCGCCATGCGGTACTGCGTACCCGTTTCTCGACCGGTGACGGCGAGCCCCGGCAGATCGTCGACGACGCGCCGCCGGCCGTGCAATGGATCGACTTGCCCGCAGGCGAGCTCGATGGGCTGCTGCGCCGCGAGTCGGCGCGTGTATTCGACCTGCACGCCGCCGCGCCTTTCCACGTCACCGTCGCCCGGCTGGAGGATGGCGCCCACGTGCTGGTGCTGGCCATGCACCACATCGTCTCGGACGGCTGGTCCAACCCGATCCTGGCGCGCGACCTCGCGCGGGCCTATGGCGCGGCCGCCAATGGCAGCGAGCCGGGCTGGACGCCGCTGCCGGTGCAGTATGCCGACTACGCGGCCTGGCAGCGCGAGCGTCTCGATGGCCCTGCGCTCGATGCCGCGCTGGCACGCTGCGCGGACCGCCTGGGCACTGGCATTCCCGCGCTGGAACTGCCGCTCGATGCCCCGCGCCCGGCGCGGCCGGCAGGCAAGGGCGGGCGCGTCCGCTGGACGCTGTCGGACGACGTGGTGGCAGCGCTGCGCAGCTACTGCGCTGGTGGCACGGGTCGGGGTGGCCGGCTCACGCCGTTCGCCGTGCTGCTGGCCGCATGGCAGGCGCTGCTGGCGCGCTACAGCGGCCAGTCCGACTTTGCCGTGGGCGTGCCCAACGCAGCCCGCACGCATGAAGAGCTGGACGAACTGGTCGGCTGCTTCATCAATACCCAGGTCTATCGCGCCCGGCTGACGCCCGGCCTGAGCGGCCACGCGCTGTGCCAGCAGGTCCGCAACGATGCCCGCGCCGCGCTGGACCACGCCGACCTGCCGTTCGAACTGCTGGTCGACAGGCTGGCGCCGTCGCGCGACCCCAGCCGCACGCCGGTGTTCCAGGCGATGTTCAACCTGCAGATGGGCGAGCCCGCCGCCTTCACGCTGCCCGGCCTGCAGGCGAGCGCACTGCCGGTGCCCGACGACAGCGCCAAGTTCGACGTCACGCTCGACCTGCACGCCAGCGCCACGCGCGTGTCCGCCACGCTGGAATACGACGCCACGCTATTCACCGCGGCCACGGCACAGCGGATGGCGCGGCACTATGAACACCTGCTCGGCGCGATGCTGGCCGCGCCCGAGACACCGCTCGAAGCACTGTCCCTGATGGATGAAAGCGAGCAGGCCCGGACGCTGGCCGACGGCAACGACACCGGCCTCGCACTCGACCCGGCCGACGACGTAGTCGCACGGATCGCGCGCGCCGCCGCGGCCACGCCCGATGCCATCGCGGTGACGGACGGCGAATCGAGCCTGACCTATGCCGGGCTGGAAGCGACCGCCAACCGCATCGCGAACTGGCTGGCCGCGCAGGATGTCGGCGCCGAGGCGCTGGTCGGCGTGTGCCTGCCGCGCACGCCCGCGCTGGTGGCGGTGCTGCTCGGCATCGTGAAGGCGGGCGCCGCCTACCTGCCGGTCGACGCCCACCATCCGCCCGCGCGCAATGCCCACATCCTCGGCCATGCCCGTGCGCGCCTGATCCTGGCGAGCGCCGCTACACGCGCCGAGCTCGGCGACAGCGGCGCGGTGGTGCTGGTCGACGGTGACACGCCGCCCTGGAACACCGCTCCCGATACGCAGCCGGCTGCGCAATGCCATCCGGCACAACTGGCCTACACCCTCTACACCTCCGGCTCGACCGGCACGCCCAAGGGCGTGCAGATTTCGCGCGGCGCGTTTGCCAACTTCCTGCGGGCGATCACGCCGGTGGTGCCGATGGATGGAAGCGACCGGCTGCTGGCGGTGACCACGCTCGGCTTCGATATCGCGGGGCTGGAGCTGTTCCTGCCGCTGGCCAGCGGCGCCCGCGTGGTGATCGCCACGCGCGACGATGCGCGCGACCCGGCGCGGCTGGCGGCGCTGATGTCCGCACACGGCATCACCGTGATGCAGGCCACGCCCGCGACCTGGCAGATGCTGGTGACGCAAGCCTCGCCGGCATGGCAGGGGCTGCGCGTGCTGTGCGGCGGCGAGGCGCTGGGGCGCGAGCTGGCCGCGGCCCTGCTGGCCAGGGGCGCGCAGGTCTGCAACGTCTATGGTCCCACCGAGACCACGGTCTGGTCCGCGGCGCATGCGCTGGCGGGCGAGGGCGCTCTCGCGTGGGCGGTCGCGCCGGTCGGCCTGCCGATCGCCAACAACCAGCTCTACGTGCTGGACGCGCGGCTCGAGCCGGTGCCCCCGGGCGTGGCCGGCGAGCTCTACATCGGCGGCGCCGGGCTGGCGCGCGGCTATGCCGGGGATCCGGCCCGCACCGGCGCGGCCTTCGTGCCCAACCCGTTTGCGCCCGGCACGCCGGGCGCCATGGCGGGCGACCGGCTGTACCGGACCGGCGACCTGGCGCGCAAGCGTGCTGACGGCATCGTCGAGTTCCTCGGCCGGCGCGACCACCAGGTCAAGGTGCGCGGCTTCCGCGTCGAACCGGGCGAGGTCGAGGCGGCGCTGAGCGCGTGCCCGCAGGTGAGCCAGGCAGTCTGTGTGGCCCGGCAGGGTCCCGACGGGATGGCGCGGCTGTGCGCGTATTACGTGGCCGCCACGGCTGGCGATGACTCGGACGACGCCATCCTCGCGCGCTTGCGCGAGCAGTTGCCCGGCTACATGGTGCCGTCCAGCCTGACGCGGCTCGACGCGCTGCCGCTCAACGCCAACGGCAAGGTCGACCGCCAGGCGCTGCCCGAGCCGGCCGCGCCGCGCGCTCCGGCGGCGCTATCGACGCCAACCGAGCACGAACTGGCGGCGCTGTGGTGCGCGGTGCTGGACGTGGCCCAGGCCGGGGCCGACGACGACTTCTTCCTGCTGGGCGGCCATTCGCTGCTGCTGGTGCGGCTGCAGACCCGCATCCGCGAGCAGATGGCCTGCGAACTGGCGCTGCCGGCGCTGTTCGCTGCGCCCGTGCTGCGCGACATGGCCGCGGCGATCGACCAGGCCGGCCGGCGCGATGCCGACGCCGACCTGGCCTTCATGAACGACCTGCTGGAGGCCCTGTGAATCTGTTCCTCTCATTGCGCCGCCGCTTCGGCGGCCTGCTGCTGCTGGCGCTGGCCGCGGGCACCTGCAGCGCGCTCGCCGGCATCGCGCTGATTGCCGAGATCAACCGCATGATCGCCGCGCCGGCGGCGCTCGAAGCGGGGCGCATCGGCGTGCTGCTGGGCCTGCTGGCAGTGCTGTTCGGCTGCGGCTTCGGCTCGCAGGCGCTGCTGACCGCGCTCGGCCACCGCGTGGTGTACGACATGCGCCTGCGCATGCTCAAGCGCGTGCTCGATACCGACGTGGAGCGCCTGGAAGCGATCGGCGGCCCGACCGTCTATGCCACGCTGACCAAGGACATCGCCTCGATCGGCATGGCCTTCAACCGCGTGCCGTTCGTGTTCTACAACGGCGTGCTGGTGCTGGGCGGGCTGCTGTACCTGGGCTGGCTGTCGTGGCAGCTGTTCGTGCTCGGTGCCGCGGTGCTGGGCGCAGGCGTGCTGCTGGCGCAGCGCTGGGTGCTGCGCATGCGCACCCTGATGAAGGCGGTGCGCGACACCGACGACCGGCTCTACGCCGGCTACCAGGGCGCGATTGATGGCCGCTATGAACTGGCGCTCAATGCCTGGCGCAAGCAGAGCTTCTACCAGCGCGACTTCGAGCCCGCCGCGGAATTTGCGCGCGCACATGAGGTGCGCGCCGACCGCTACTGGGTGCTGAGCCTGTCGTTCACCGCGACGCTGATCCTGGGGCTGGCGTGCGCGATCTTTATCGCCGGCGATGCGCTGGGTATTGGGCGCGAGCGCATCACCGCCTTCGTGCTGGTGCTGATGTTCCTGCGCATGCCGCTGAACGACCTGGTCGGCACGCTGCCGATCCTGATGACCGGCAACGTCGCGCTGCGCAAGATCGAGACGCTGCGCCTGGCGCCTTACACGGGGGATTTCGCGCTGCATTCGGCCAATACCGCCGCTGCACCGCCCGCGCCGGGCACGCCGCTGATCACGCTGCAGGACGTGCGCTACGACTATCCAGGCCAGGGCGACGAGCGCGGCTTCCGCCTCGGCCCCGTGTCGCTGACGCTGTCCGCCGGCGAGACCGTCTTTATCGTCGGCGGCAACGGCAGCGGCAAGTCGACGCTGATGAAGCTGCTGGCGGGCCTGTACCAGCCGAGCGCCGGCAGCATAGCGCTCGGCGACAAGCCGGTGAGTACCGCCGAGCTGCCCTGGTATCGCAGCCATTTCGCCACGGTGTTCTCCAACGCCCATCTGTTCGCGCGGCTGGTCGGCCCGGACGGGCGCTTCGACGCCGCGGTGGCCAATGCCTTCCTGAAACGGCTGCACATGGACCACAAGGTCGCCATCCGCGACGAGCTGCTGTCGACCACGCAGCTGTCGCAGGGGCAACGCAAGCGGCTGGCGCTGCTGGCGGCTTATGTCGAGGCGCGCCCGGTGCTGCTGCTCGATGAATGGGCGGCCGACCAGGATCCCGTGTTCCGCGCCTACTTCTATGAATCGCTGCTGCCGGAGCTCAAGCGCAGCGGCAAGACCATTGTCGCGGTCAGCCATGACGACCGCTATTTCCACGTGGCCGACCGCGTGATCCGCGCCGACAGCGGCGTGATCCGCGCCGACAGCGCCACTGACAGCGCGGCCGCCCCCGCCGCGGCCGGCCAGACCGACCATCAGGCCGCCGCATGACGCGCGCCACCAAAGACAGGGAGTCAGTTCACATGCAAAGCAATGCCGCGCCTTTGATGACCCACGCGATCGCGAGCCAGCCCTGGTTGTCCGCGACGATCCCCATGCTGCAGAGCCGCTGGCAAGGCTCCGCGCTGCAGCTAAGCCTGGATGGCACGCCGCTGCAGGCCTGGCAGTTCACGCCCGGCACCCAGCCGCGGCTGGCGCTTGCCGACGCCGACCCGGCCCACCCGCTGGCGCGCGCCGCCACTTTTGCCGCCTGCGAGGCGGTGCTGGCGCGCGCCCCCGCGACGCAGGCCATCGCGCTGGACCTGCCCGAAGCCATCGCCAACGCAATGCTGCGCGAGGGCAGCGCCACGCGCGCGGCCGGCGGCGAGCTGGTGACGCGCGTCGAGCAGCTCTGGCAACTGCCGGCGCTGTGGCACACCGGCACCTCGGGCCGCGACTATCCGCTGCAATACGCGATGACCCAGGGCCGGCGCCATCCGCTGCGCGCGCCCAAGCCGTCGGGCCAGGTCTATGCACGCCATATCCCGTGGCTCGGCCAGGTGTTCTCGATGCGGGTGGCCGATCTCGATGCCGACCTGGCGTGCTTCCACGGCTGGATGAACGATCCGCGCGTGGCGGCGTTCTGGGAGGAAGAAGGCGATCTGGCAAAGCATCGCGATTACCTGTCGGCGCAGCTGGCCGACCCGCACACCATCCCGCTGATCGGCTGCCTGGACGGCAAGCCGTTCGCGTACTTCGAGGTGTACTGGGCCAAGGAGAACCGCATCGGCCCGTACTACGACGCCGGCGACTTTGACCGCGGCTGGCATGTGCTGATCGGCGACGGCGAGATCCGTGGCAAGGCTTATATCAGCGCCTGGCTGCCGTCGCTGATGCACTACATGTTCCTGGATGACCCGCGCACGCAGCGCATCGTGGGCGAGCCGCGCATCGACCACGTGCAGCAGATCCGCAACCTGGACCGTTCCGGGTTTGCCAAGGTCAAGGCCTTCGACTTCCCGCACAAGCGCGCCATGCTGGTCATGCTGCTGCGCGAACGCTTCTTCGGCGAGCGCCTGTGGGTGCCGCAGGAAGACGGGCAGGCGCAGCTGTCCAGTGCAGAACCGACCGCGCTGGCGGCCTGAGCCAGCCGCGCAAGGAGAGACCATGCTCTATTCCGCTTCCAACTTCGCCGCCCACGGCACCGATGCCGGTGCAGGGCCCGTGCTCGACCTGCTGGGCATCGGCTTCGGCCCTTCCAACCTCGCGCTGGCAGTGGCCCTGCGCGAGATGCTGCCGCAGCAGGCGCCGTTCCGCTTCGGCTTTATCGAGAAGAAGCCGGGCTTCGTCTGGCACGGCAATATGCTGCTCGACAACTGCCGCATGCAGATCTCGTTCCTGAAGGACCTGGTCACGATGCGCAATCCGGCCAGCCGCTATACCTTCATCAACTACCTGCACGAGCGCGAGCGGCTGCTGGACTTCATCAACACCCGCACCTTCTATCCCAGCCGCTACGAGTTCAACGACTACCTGTCCTGGGTGGCGGGCGATTTTGCCGACGCCTGCCACTACGGCGAGGAAGTGGTCTCGGTCGCGCCCGAGCCCGCCGGGGGCAATGGCGAGCTGGCCTGCCTGCGCGTGACCTCGCGCACGGCGCAAGGGGCGCTGACCGAGCGCCGCGCGCGCAACGTGGTGGTCAGCGTCGGCGGCGCGCCCAGCATTCCGGACGCCTTCGTGCCGCTGCGCGGCCAGCCGCGGGTGTTCCATTCGTCCTCGTACCTCGAGTCGCTGGAGCGCCTGGAACGCACCGCGCCCGTGCGGCGCGTGGCAGTGATCGGTTCGGGCCAGAGCGCCGCCGAGATTTTCCTGGACCTGCATGGCCGCGAAGGCGGCATTGCGGTCGACCTGGTCAGCCGTGCGCCGGCGCTCAAGCCGGCCGACGACAGCCCCTTTGTCAACGAGATCTTCAATCCGCGCTATATCGACTACCTGTTCTCGCGGGCAACGACCGAGCGCGAGCAGCTGCTGCGCGAGTTCGGCAACACCAACTACGCAGTGGTCGATACCGACCTGATCGAAGCCATTTACGAGGTGCTGTACCAGCAGAAGGTCACCGGCAAGGTGCGCCACCGGCTGCTGGCCGGAAGCGAGGCCCGCCATGCCGAGGCCGATGCCGACGGCGTGCGGCTGGACATTGCGCGGCGTGACGATGGCGCGCATCAGTTGCAGCGCTATGACGCGGTCATCCTCGCCACGGGCTACCGGCGCGAGCTGCACCAGTCGCTGCTGGCGCCGCTGGCGTCCTACCTGGACGACGCCAAGGGCTTCCAGGCCGACCGCGACTACCGGCTGCAGATGGCGCCGGGCTGCCAGGCGGGCGTATTCCTGCAGGGCTGCTGCGAAGCGACGCACGGCTTGTCGGACACGTTGCTGTCGGTGCTGGCGGTGCGCGCGCAAGAGATTGCGGCCGCCGTGCTGGGCAACCGCGCGGGTGTGGCGTGCGCCATGGAGGCCGAGCCGCCTCGCAGCCGCCCCGCGCGCGTCGCGCACGCCGGCACGCACTGAGGTATCGCCCATACAAAGCAACATGAGGACCGGCGGCCGCGACCAGGCGGCCAGCCGGGTCCCACGGCCTGGATTTTCACAACCGAGCAGGGGAGTAAGAAGGCAATGAAACACAGCAACAGACGCGCGACCGAACGCGCGCGGGCAACACGGCATGGCTCCGTGCAGTGCCGCACCGCCATGCGCTGGATCCCGGCCGCTGTTGGCCTGATGGTCAGCGCGTCGGCTTTCGGACAGGAAAACGCGACAGGTTCGGCATCGGCGGCAACGCAGGCAGAGCAGCCGGCCCCCGCGGGCAGAACCGCCCGGCAACCGGAGGCTTCGCTGCCGGCGGTGACAGTCAACGGCGCCCGCGAAAACCCCATCAACCCGCCCACTACCGCTGGCAGCAAGGTGCCGCTGACCGCGCGCGAGGTGCCGCAATCGGTCACCGTGGTCAACGCCGAGCGCATCCGCGAGCAGAACCTGACCACGCTGGAAGACGCGATGATGCAGGCCACCGGCGTGTTCGTCGAGAAGCGTGACCAGGAGCGTTCGATCTATTATTCGCGCGGGCTGGAGATCGACACCTTCATGCTGGACGGCGTGCCGACCAAGTATGACTGGCGCAACACCGTGCAGCCGGACCTGTCGATGATCGAGCGGGTGGAAGTGCTGAAGGGGCCGTCGGGCCTGCTCGCCGGGGCGGGCAAGACCGGCGGCGCGATCAACCTGGTGCGCAAGCGCCCGACGCGAGAAACCCAGGTCGGCGGCGCGCTGTCGGTGGGATCGTGGAACAACTACCGCGCCGAGGTGGATGCCGGTGGCGCGCTCAATGCCGACGGCACGCTGCGCGCGCGCATCACCGGCGCGTTCCAGGACAAGGACTCGTTCATCGACAAGACCAATATGCGCACCAGTGCGCTCTATGGCGTGATCGAGTACGACATCACGCCCAGCACGCTGGTGACGGTCGGCGCGAGCTACCAGGATTCGGAAGGCCGCCAGCCGTGGACGCTGCCCGCTTACTACAACCCGGTCACGCGCCAGGCCAGCCTGCTCGACGTGCCGCGCTCGACTTACCTGGGTGCGGACTGGAACCGCGACCACTTCTATACCACCTCGGCCTTCGCCGAGCTGGAGCACAAGTTCGACAGCGGCTGGCAGGTCAAGGGTGCGCTGCGCTACCTGAACAACCGCCTGAACCGCGAGCAGGCCTATGCCTATACGCCGGTGATCCCCGGCGTGAACACGACCACGCTGTTCGCGGCCAAGCAGACCTACACGCAGGAGCAGACCAGCTTCGACCTCTATGCCAACGGGCCGTTCTCGCTGTTCGGGCGCCGGCACAAGGCGCTGGTCGGCTTCAATTTTTCCGATTCGGAACGGCGCGACCCCCGGTATACCATTTCGCCGTTCTCGCAGGTCGTGAACATCTTCAACCCGCGCAGCGACTTCGCCAAGCCAACCTTCACCCCCAATGGCACAGGCATCACCACCACGACCAGGCAGTACGGCGTCTACGGCGACGCGCGCTTCTCGCTGGCGGATCCGGTGACGCTGGTGCTGGGCGGACGGCTGAGCTGGTGGGACATCAGCGCGCGCCAGTACACGTCGACCACCAGCGTGACTAGGGGCGACGACATCAACGCCAAGTTCACGCCGTTCGCCGGGCTGATCTACGACTTCACCGAGCACTGGTCGGCCTACGCGAGCTATGCCGAGATCTTCCAGCCGCAGGATGAGTACCTGACCGCCAGCGGCAACCTGGTCGATCCGATCAAGGGCAAGCAGTACGAGGTCGGCGTCAAGGGAGAATTTTTCGAGGGCGCGCTGAACACCTCGCTGGCACTGTTCGAGGTACGCGAGACCGGCCGCGCCACGCTTGACAATATCAACACGACCAACCCGAGCAATCCGTTCTTCGTGTCGCAGGGCGAGACCAAGAGCCAGGGCTTCGAGCTGGAAGCCAGCGGCCGCATCACGCCGAGCTGGACCATCTACGCCGGCTATACGTTCAACGTCACGCAGGACCTGCGGAACCGCACCGGCCAGGTCAACACGCCGTTCTCGGCGATTGCGCCCAAGCACCTGTTCAAGCTGTGGACGATGTACCGCCTGCCCGGCGATTTCAACCGCTGGCGCATCGGTGGCGGCATGACCGCGGTCAGCCATGTGCAGAACACCGCGCTGTTCCCCGCGCCGATTGGTGCGGTCACGCTGCGCCGCGGCGGCTATGCGACGTTCGATGCGGCGATCGGCTACGACTTCAACAAGCACGTGTCGGCGGACCTGAACCTGACCAACCTGTTCGACCGCAGCTACTACTCACGGATCAACAACCCGCGCGAAGGCAACATCTGGGGCCAGCCGCGCGCGGCCATGTTCACCGTGCGCATGAAGATGTGAGCGCAGCGGCCTTCGTGGTGGTGCGATGCCATTGCACCACCACGCCGGCCGCGCGTTGCCAAGAATTCCAATGAACGACAGTCCCTCATCCCTGCCATCGCGCCGCGCCTTCCCGCCCGCGCTGGCCATGACTGCCCGCGCGCTGGCCGCGCTGGCGGGCAGCTATGCCTTTGTCTGGGGCATCACCGCCGGCGGCGCCGCGCTCGGCTGGCGCCTGGGCCTGGCCCGCAGCGAGGCCGTGCTCTGGTTTTCGATGCTGGCCTTCCTCCTGTTTCCGATGATGTCGCTGTGGGCGCTGGTCACGCGGCACCTGCTGCGCGTGTGGCTGGTGCTGGTGGCCGGCGCGGCCATCGGTGCCGGCGTGGCGTGGTGGCTGGGGGAGAAGCTGGCATGACGCGACCCGCACGAAATAGCAAGGCCCGCGCACAGAAGGCCGATGCACATGCCGGCGGCCTGCGCCAGGCCATGACCTGGGCGCACACCTGGATTGGCGTACTGCTCGGCGGTGTGCTGATGGTGGCGTTCTTCATGGGCTCGGTGGCGGTGTTCGACCGCGAGGTCGACCGCTGGATGATGCCGGCCACGCGCCTGGACGCAGCGCCGCCCACGATCGACATCGACACCGTGGTGCCGCGCGCCGTTGCGGCGCTGGCGCGCGGCAAGCCGCTGCGCGAATGGGCGGTCATGCTGCCCGAGCAGCGCACCCCGGTGATGATCGCGCGCGTGCGCTATGCCGCCGCGGGCGGGCAGATCCGCCTGGCCGATCCGCGCAGCGGCGAGCTGCTGCCTGACGTGGGCACTTTGGGCGCGTCGTCGTTCTTCTATCCGCTGCACTACAACCTGCACCTGCGTGCCTGGAACATCGGCTACTGGCTGGTGGGCCTGGCGGCGATGGCGATGCTGGCGGCGATCGTGTCGGGGGTGATCATCCACGTCCGCATCTTCCGCGACTTCTTCACGTTCCGGCCGCGCAAGCAGCTGCAGCGCAGCCTGCTGGACCTGCACAACCTGACCGGCGTGCTGGCGCTGCCGTTCCATGCGGTGATCACGTTCTCCGGGATCTGCATTGTCTACATGATCCTGATGCCGGCCGGCATCAGCGCGTTGTACCAGCAGCCGAACACCTTCTACGACCAGGCCTTGTCCGGCTACTCGCGCCCGCCCGCCGGGGTGGCGGCACCGATGGCCGCGCTGGGGCCGATGGTCGAGACCGCGCGCGCACGCTGGGGCGGGGCGGCGCCGGCCGCGATCCGGGTATGGAACCCCGGCGATGCCAACGCCGTGGTCAAGGTCAGCCGCTCGGTGGGCGACCGCGTCAGCCTGGCCGACGACGCCGCCTACTTCGACGGCGCCACCGGTGCGTTGCTGCATCACGTGCCGTTGCAGCCCGCTGCGACCACGCAGCGCTTCCTGACCGGCATGCACTTCATCGCGTTCGATCACTGGCCGCTGCGCTGGCTGTATTTCCTGGCCGGGCTGGCGGGGTGCGTGCTGATCGCTACCGGGCAGTTGTACTGGCTCGACAAGCGCCATGCGCGCCACGGCGAAAAGGGCGTGCGGCTGGCGGCCGCGGTCACCGCGGGTACCACCACGGGCCTGGTCATCGCCACGCTGGCGATGATGGTGGCCAACCGGCTGCTGCCGATGACGCTGCCGTCGCGCGAGTTTATCGAGGCCGGGCTGTTCTTCCTGGTGTGGCTGGCCACCGCGATCCATGCGCGCGTGGCGATGCGTCCGGGCAGCCGCACGCTGGTGCCATGGCGCCAGCAATGCCTGGCGATCGCCGCGCTGGCTCTGGCGGCGCCGGTGCTCAACGGCCTGAGCACCGGCGACTGGTTGCCGCTGGCGCTGGCGCGCGGCCACCTTGCCGTGGCCGGCGTCGACATCGTGCTGCTGCTGACCGGTGGGCTGGCGCTGGCGTCGGCGCGACGGCTGCGGCGCGTCGACGCGGCACGCCAGGCCCGGACCGCTGCTGCCAGCAGCCAGGCGCTAGAGGAGATGGATCGTGCCAATCACGCTTGAACACTTGCTGCTGCTGGGCCTGGCGCTGTGCGCGTACTGCGCTTTCGTGCTGTTTGCCTGCGCCACGGAGCGGCACTGGACCGAGTTGTCGGGGCAGGGCGCGGACCTGCCCGCCAGTGGCCGGCGGCGGCTGCGCTGCGCGGCCTGGGCGCTGGTGGCGCTTGGCGCCGTGGCCGCGCTGGCGGGCAACCGCACCGGCTTTGGCGTGTTGCTGTGGGCGCTGGCGATGATGGCGGGAGCGTTGGCGGTGTCGTTCACGCTGACCTGGCGGCGTGGCTGGCTGCAGGCGATCGCACGCGGGCTGCTGGCTGTCTTGCGTATCTGAGGCACGTGCCCCGCAAGGGGCTGCTTTTCATATAAAAACGCAATTAACCGCCACAAGTTGCACCCAACCACGACCGCGCACCCGCGTCAGGGCTGGCAGGGCGAGGGGGCGTTCAGCCCCGCCCGCATCATCGGCCTGCGCCGGTATAGCCGCGCCCAGGCGGCGCCAGCAAGCGCCGCAGCCATTGCCGCCAGGCGCTCGCCGCAGGCCCGGCGCCTTGCCGGCAGCGCGTTACGTGCAGCGATGCCGTGGTGACGGCATACAGCTCGATATGGCCGCTGTCGGACAACGTAAAGCTCTCGCTCGCCGTCAGCGCCGTATCCTTCGGGTCGCCGTCGCGGATCAGCCAGAGTTCGCCTTCCGTGCAGCGCACGGCGACGTGTTCGCCGGGGCCCGCCACGAGCCGCAGCGAACTGCGTGCGGGCAGGGTGGCGGTCATGTCATTGCTCACCAGGAACATGATGGTCTCCAGGTTCAGTCGACGGCCAGCCCGTGCAACGCTGGCGGGATTGCCGCGCGCGCTGGGGCTGAGCCGGGCCGGATGAAATCGGCGATGTGCCGGATCACGCCGGGATCCTGCAGGATGCGGCGATGCCCCAGGCCGCTGGTCGTGACCAGTTGCGCGCCGGGCCAGGCGCCGGCGATGGCTGCACCATCTTCCCAGCGCACTTCCTTGTCGTCGCGGTCATGGATCACCAGCGTTGGCGGGACCGGCCGGGTGCGGCCGACGTCGGGCACGTTGAAAGCCGACCATGGCAGTCCCAGCCAGCGCTCGCTCTGGCGCTGCATGCGTGCCAGCACGCCGGGCGTGAAGCCCATTTGCCAGGCCAGCGACGCACACGCGGCGTGCATGTCGGCCGGCGATCCGACCAGCACGGCGGCGCGGGCGGGCAGGCCCTCGCGCAGTGCCAGCGCGGTGGCCGCGCCGCCGAGCGAATGCGCCACCACGGCGTGCACCGGCCCCGCGTGCCAGGCCGCGGCGAGCAGCGAGCGCGACATTTCCAGCACCGAGGTCTGCGCCGCGCCGCGCGCGCCGGCGTCGGAGGCGCCGTGCGAGAGCGCATCGAAGGCCACCACGCGCATGCCGGCGGCCAGCAGGCCCTCGACAACCGCATGCCACTGGCCGGCATGTCCGCCCCAGCCGTGCGCGAGCAGCACCACCGGGCCGGACCTGCCCCAGCGATAGACGCGCACGCGCCGGCTCGGGCCCTGGCCCGTCACCAGCGCCCAGTCGGCGCGCGCACTGTCCAGCTGGCGCCGTGCTGCCGATGTGGCGGCGGCGCGCGGCGGCTTGAACCAGATGTGCTCCAGCGCCCGCGCTGTCGCGCCGGGCCTGACCATGCTGCCCGCCTGCCAGCGCAACCGCTGCCAGCCCTGCAAGGCCCGCTCCACCGCGCCGGACTTGCCGGTGCGCAGCGGCGCATTGCCGGCGCGCGCGGGCAGGGGCGCGGCGGCGGGGGATGAGGAAACCGGGGAAGGAGAAGAGACTGCTTGCGTCACGACCTGCACCTCCAATGGATTCTGGATTGCACGGCATCATCGGCACCGGCCCCGCCGGCGGCTTCCGTGCTGTTGTTACGACCGACCAGTCGTGCTTTTTTTGGTACAAAAAAAGCCCGCCGGAGCGGTTGCTGCCTGCCGGCGGGATAGCGCCGGCGCCAATGTGTGGTTCAGTGGCCGCGGGCGCCTTCGGCGGCACGGGCCACCAGAGCCGCAAATGCGCGCCGCGCCATGGTCTCGGCATCGTCGCGGCCAAGCAGCTTGAACGACTGCTGGAAGGCCATGCCGATACCCGAGAGTTCGAATGCAAATTGCCGCGGGTCAGTATCCGGCCCGAAATGGCCCTCATCGATGGCGTCGCCCACCACGCGCGCAACCGTGCTGTGCCAGTCCTTCAGCGACTGCACCACCAGGTCGCGGATCGAGCCCGGCCGGTCGCGGTATTCCTGGCCCAGCGCCGTGAACAGGCAACGTCCCTGCGTCACCGTGCCGCCCAGCCATTCCAGGTAGCCTTCGAACAGCCCCTGCAGCCGTGGCATGCCGCGCGGCTGGCGCATCGCCGGCCGGATCACGATCTCGCCGAAGCGCTCAACGGCCAGGTCCAGCACTGCCTGCTGCAACACCTCCTTGGACTTGAAGTGTGCATACAGGCCGCTCTTCGACATATTGGTGTCCGCGGCCAGCGTGGCCAGCGACAATTGTTCGAAGCCGACCTTGGCAGCGGTGTCCAGTGCCTGTTCGACGATGGCGTTGCGAGTGAGTTGTCCTTTCTGCATGGCGTGGAGAATAGCACGACCGGTCGGTTTGTCAACGAAACCAGATGCATGGTATTTGCCCCGACTTGCGCACTTGTGTCCGGGAGGCCATAACGTCATACGGATATGCATGTGACGTCAACGCAAACCGCCAAGGCCCGTTAGAGACTGGGCGGTGCAGCGTTGTTGTGCACGATCCGGCTCTTTGATGTTCGGCAATCGGCCGATGTCAGGACGGGATTGCGGACTTCTAAGAAATCTGCACAAAGTGTTTCTGCGGTTACATACGGAACGCTTTGCGTGCTCTATACTCGAATGCACGTCCGCGCACTTTTTTTCACTGGTGACTGGAGACCGACATGAACAGTACAGCCGTGCCAAGAGGCGCTAGCGAACCGTTCCGGCAACTGCGGGCGTTGCGTCGCGCGCGCAAGCTCAAGCAGGAGGACGTCGCCCGTAAAGCGGGGATTTCCCGGGAAGCCTACCTGCGGGCGGAGTCGGGTCAGGCCGATCCCCGCATGTCGACGTTCCTGGCTGCCTGCGAGGCGCTGGGCCTGGAAGTCGTGCTGGCCCCGCAGCATCTTGCTGCAGACGTCAACGCATTCATTGCCAGCCGCAATGGCGGCGTGACGGCAGCTTCGATGGCAGGCCAGCCGGCCGCCGGAAGCACGGCCGCGCCGGCCGCGGCGCCGGCTTCCGGAGGCGGTTTCGGCTCCGGGACCGGAGAGGGCCACAAGCCGGTCTGACCGGCCGCCGCCTGGCCGGCCGCGTTCGCAACGCGCCGGCACCGGCAGCTGGCCTCCAGGCCACCCCATGACAACCGGCGCGGGGCTTTCCGCACCGCGCCGGTTGCTACCGTCCTGAGCGCCGTTCGCGACGCCTGGCGTGGATGACGCCGCAGGCCTGGTTGCCTGCTTCGGCGCTTTCCCGCATTTCCTGGTTTTCCCCCGCTGCGTGAGCAACTGCCGCCGTGCAGGCGTCGACGCGCGCATCCCGGCGCTTCCTGGTTTTTTCCCACTTTTCCCGTTTCCCACCTACAACTGCAATGCAAGCGGCGTCCGGCGCATGCGCCAGCGGTGCCGTTTGACACGTCCGAGCTTGGCTATTACGATATGGTAAATTCATTACGCATTACGTAATTCTTGCCCCGTGCACCACGCAGAGGCGGAATACGGACCGGCAGGCACTCCCAGCAAGAGGCCGCCAGGCGCCAGCGCAGCGCCAAATGGACCGAGACCCAGGAACGCTGACGACACCATGACACTCACGCACACCCAGCTCGCCGAGCACGGCTATATGTCCGGCTTCGCCAATGAATTCGCCACCGAGGCGCTGCCCGGTGCGCTGCCCGTCGGCCAGAACTCGCCCCAGCGCGCGCCCTACGGCCTGTATGCCGAGCAGCTGTCCGGCACGGCCTTCACCGCGCCGCGCGCGCACAACCGGCGCTCGTGGCTGTACCGCATCCGCCCGGCCTCGATGCATACGCCGTTCACGCAGATCGAGCAGTCGCGTTTCCTGAGCCGTTTCGACCAGGTGCCGCCGTCGCCCAACCAGATGCGCTGGAGCCCGCCGGCAATGCCGTCGGTGCCGACCGACTTTGTCGACGGCATCGTCACCATGGCCGGCAATGGCGGCCCCGAGGCCATGACCGGCTGCGGCATCCACCTGTACCTGGCCAACCAGTCGATGCAGGACCGCTTCTTCTACAACGCCGACGGCGAGATGCTGATCGTGCCGCAGCAGGGCCGCCTGCTGATGGTGACCGAGCTGGGCCGGCTGGAAGTGGAGCCGCAGGAGATCGTGGTGATCCCGCGCGGCGTGCGCTTCCGCGTGGAGCTGCCCGACGGCGAGGCGCGCGGCTATATCTGCGAAAACTACGGCGCCTTGTTCCAGCTGCCCGACCTGGGCGTGATCGGCTCCAACGGCCTGGCCAACCCGCGCGACTTCCTGTCGCCGGTTGCCAGCTATGAAGACCGCGAGGGTGATTTCGAGCTGGTGGCCAAGTTCCAGGGCAACCTGTGGCGCGCCGGGATCGGCCACTCGCCGCTGGACGTGGTGGCCTGGCATGGCAACTACACCCCGTACAAGTACGACCTGCGCCGCTTCAATACCATCGGTTCGATCAGCTTCGACCACCCGGATCCGTCGATCTTCCTGGTGCTGCAGTCGCCGTCGGCCACGCCGGGCGTGGACACCATCGACTTCGTCATCTTCGGGCCGCGCTGGCTGGCGATGCAGGACTCGTTCCGCCCGCCCTGGTTTCACCGCAATATCGCCAGCGAGTTCATGGGCCTGATCACCGGCGTCTACGACGCCAAGGCCGAAGGCTTTGCCCCTGGCGGCGCCAGCCTGCACAACTGCATGAGCGGCCACGGCCCGGATGCGGAAACCTTCGAGAAGGCCAGCGCCGCCGATACCTCGAAGCCGCACCGCATCGAGGACACCATGGCCTTCATGTTCGAGACCCCGGGCGTGATCCGCCCGACGCCGTATGCCGCGCAGTCGGCCTCGCTGCAGCAGGACTACTACACCTGCTGGCAGGGCCTGAAGAAGCATTTCAACCCAAAGGTTCGCTAATCCCGGGCGCTTGATCGCCCGCCCGGTTTTCTCCGCTCTCCCGCTTGCGGGAGAGGGGCCGGGGGAGAGGGCAGGCGCTCGTCAAGCATGACGAGTCACGGCACGCGACAAGTGCCACCTAAAATGTTCGGAGTAACCCCATGACCGCCCCCCAAACCAGCTGGATCGCCTCCGCCAACGACGGCCAGACCCATTTCCCGCTGCAGAACCTGCCGTACGGCGTGTTCTCGACCAAGGGCCAGTTCCCGCGCATCGGCGTCGCCATCGGCGACCAGGTGCTCGACCTCGCAGCGCTCGATGAAGCCGGCCTGCTGCCCGCCGCCGCCAAGGGTACGTTCGCCGCAGCCAGCCTGAACCGCTTTATCGCCCTGGGCAAGCCGGTGTGGAGCGAAACCCGCAAGCGCCTGGGCGCGCTGCTGTCCGGCGATGACGCCGCGCTGCGCGACAACGCCGCCCTGCGCGACCAGGCGCTGGTGCCGATGTCGGCCGCAACGCTGCACCTGCCGGTGGAGATCCCGGGCTACACGGACTTCTATTCGTCCAAGGAGCACGCCACCAACGTCGGCCGCATGTTCCGCGACCCGGAAAACGCGCTGCTGCCGAACTGGCTGGAAATCCCCATCGGCTACAACGGCCGTGCCAGCTCGGTGGTGGTGAGCGGCACGCCGCTGCATCGTCCCAACGGCCAGATCAAGCTGCCGAACGAGGCACGCCCGATCTTCAGCGCCTGCCGCAAGCTGGACTTTGAACTGGAGATGGGCTTTATCGTCGGCAAGGAATCGGCGCTGGGCGAGCCCGTCAGCACCGCCGATGCGCCGGCGCATATGTTCGGCATGGTGCTGCTCAATGACTGGAGCGCGCGCGATATCCAGCAGTGGGAATACGTGCCGCTGGGGCCGTTCAACAGCAAGGGCTTCGGCACCTCGATCTCGCCGTGGGTGGTGACCATGGAAGCGCTCGAGCCGTTCCGCCGCGACAACCCCGAGCAGTCGCCGCAGCCGCTGCCGTACCTGCAGCAGCAGGACAAGAATGCCTACGACATCGCCCTCGAAGTCGCGCTGCAGCCGCAGGGCGCAGCGGCACCCAGCACCATCTGCCGCACCAACTTCAAGGCGATGTACTGGACCATGGCGCAGCAACTGGCCCACCACACGGTGTCGGGCTGCAATGTGCGCGTGGGCGACCTGATGGGCTCGGGCACGATCAGCGGCACGACGCCGGACTCCTACGGCAGCCTGCTGGAAATGACCCGCAACGGCGCCGAGCCGGTGACGCTGGCCGACGGCAGCCGCCGAGCCTTCCTGGAGGATGGCGACGACGTGATCATGACCGGCTACTGCCAGGGCGAAGGCTATCGCGTCGGCTTCGGCGCGGTGTCGGGCAAGATCCTGCCGGCGCGCTGAAGCGCTTCAGCCGGCGCTGTGGTTGGCGCTTTGGCCAACTGCGGCGGCATCCAGGATGACCGCCGCGCGGCCTGACAGCAGTGCCTGGCCCGCGGCGCTGACAGTGAAGGCATACAGCACGCTGTTGCCTTCACCGCTGATGCGTTGCGCTTCAACCTGCAGCGGCGCGTCGATATCGTCGAGCCGCTCCACATGCAGCACCAGCTTGCGCACGCTGGCCAGGTAGCCCGAGCGCGGGCGCTGTGCGCCCATTCCTGATTCCGCTTCCGCCAGCAATGCGCCGTGCACGGCCATTGCCTGTGCCGCGTATTCAATCCCGCTGACCGCGGCCAGCCGGCCCTGCGCGCGCAGCGGGTTGTCCGCGCGCGTATGCGTGGCGGACGTGCAGCGAACCGATGCCGCATCCCAGGCCAGCACGCCGTCGAGCAGGCACATCGTGCCCTGGTGCGGAATGCGTGCCGCGATCCAGTCGCGGTCTTTCAGCAGCTCAGCCATCCGCCTGGCCGCCGAGGCTTTCCACCTCGGCTGCAAGCTGCAGCGTATCCAGGTAGTCGAGCACCACGGTGGTGGCCTCGCCGCGGGCGATGGCCGCCAGCAGCGGCAGCATGCGTGCGGCCGGCGCCGACGTGCGCAGAGCTTCCAGCGCGGCGTCCGGCATCACCGTGGCGGGGGCCTGCTTCAGCGCCACGCCGATGCGCGCGAGCGAACGCGCGGTCTGCCGCGGCGTGACCAGCAGGGCCACGCCGAAGGGATCGGGGATCGGGCGGTGGCTGTGCAGCGGCTCGGGATAGCCGGTGTCATAAGCGATCAGCAGGCAGGGCTCGGCATCGGCGGCGGCCTGCAGCACGCATTCGAGCAAGCCTGCGCTGCCACTGCCATCCATGGCGCACAGCACATTGGAGGTGCGCATCGCGCCTGCGGCGATCGACCAGTAGCCGGCGGTAGCGTTGTGCACGGAGTTGTGGAAGCGCGTGGGCGACATCAGCGGCTCGGGCTCGGCCAGCGCTTCGCAGATCGCATGGAAGTTGAAGCCGTCGCTGCTGGACGAGGCAAAGATCGTCGGCAGCTGCGCGGCTTCGCAGTCGCTTGCGGCGACGGCCTGCTGGCCGACACCAAGCGCCAGCCGTACGGTCGGGCCGGTGCGGCGGCGCTCGGCCGGCGGCAGGCCCGCGGGTGGCGGCAGTTCGGTGGGCGCGTGCGCATACGGCACGCGGCCGGCAAGGACTTCGCTGGCCTGCTGCCAGCCGGTCAGGCCGGGGCCGAGCAGGCCGATGCTTTCGATATACACGTGCTGCGGCATGGCGATGCTCAGTGGGAAGCTGCGTCCGCGCGGGCGAACAGCAGGCTGCAGTTGGATCCGCCGAAGCCGAAGGCATTGGTCATCGCATAGCGCAGCGGTGCCTCGCGGTTGGCGAGCTGGTAGTTCACGTCCAGCGCCGGATCCACCTGCGTGGTGTTGATGCCGCCGGGCACCAGGCCGTGGCGCAGCGCCAGCGCGCAAATGACGGCTTCGAGCGCGCCGGCGGCGCCCAGCGCATGCCCGGTGGCGCCCTTGGTGGAACTGCACGGCGTGCCGGGCAGCACCGCGGCCATGGCCATCGCCTCGGCCGCGTCGTTGCTGCGCGTGGCGGTGCCATGCAGGTTGACGTAGCCGACCTGTGCCGGCGCGACTCCAGCGCTGGCCAGTGCCTGCTCCAGCGCTAGGCGCGCGCCCAGCCCATCGGGGTGCGGGGTCGACATATGGTGCGCATCGCTCGATTCGCCGATCCCGGCCAGCAGGATGGCATCGCCTTGCGCGGTGCCGGCCACGCGCTCGAGCAGGCCGAATGCCGCCCCCTCGCCGATCGAGATGCCATTGCGCGCCACGTCATAGGGCCGGCACGGCTGGTCGGACAACAGCTCCAGCGAATTGAAGCCGTACAGCGTGGTGTGGCACAGCGAATCGACGCCGCCGACCACGGCCACATCGATCAGCCCTGCCTCCAGCATGCGCCGTGCCGAACTGAACACCTTGGCGCCGGATGAACAGGCCGAGGACACCGCAGCCGCCGGACCGGCCAGCCCCAGGTATTGGCGCAGGAAGGCGGGCAGCGAGTAGGGGTTGTGGGTGGTGGCGTAATGGAAGCCCGGCGGCAGCGCGCCGCTGGCAGGATCGCGCTGGCGATAGGCCAGTTCCGTCTGCAGCACGCCCGCGGTGCTGGTGCCCAGGAAGACGCCGACCCGGTGGGCGCCGTAGCGCGCCGCCGCTTCGCGCACGCGCGCGGCAAAGCCGTCCTGCTCCAGCGCCAGTTGCGCCAGCCGGTTGTTGCGGCAGTCGAATTCGGCCAGTGCGGGCGGCAGTGCCACGGTGTCCAGGCCGGGGACTTCGCCGACGAAGGTATCGAGCTCGACACCGCCGAAGCGGCAGGGCGCCAGGCCGCCGCGCTGCGCACGCAGTGCCGACAGGGTGGCGTCTACACCGGCGCCCAGGCAGCTGGTGGCCGTGAAATGCGAGAACAGGAGCGGGGACACGGCTTCGGGGGAACGAATGGAAGGAATCTCGGAAGGCTGTGCCAATTGTAACAAGCCGCCGCTCACTCAGGCTGTCGGCACGGCCGCGCGCAGCGTGACGCAGCGCAGGCCGGCGCGTTCGATGGCAGCGAGCAGGCCCGGCAGCACGGTGGTGCAATGTGCATTGCCGGCGGCATCGGTGCCGGGATTGCCGTCGTGCAGCAGCAGGATGTCGCGCCCGGCGAGCTTGCCGGTGAGGCGCTGCGCCACGCGCCCCGCCTGGTCGCCGCAGCGGGTATCGAAGCCGCGCCGGGTCCAGGCCACAAGCTGAAGCCCGAGCCGGCACAGCACCGGCTCAAGGAAGGGATTGCGTAGCCCCGCTGGCGCGCGGAAGAAGCGCGGCGCCTGGCCGGTGAGGTCGGTCAGCACCTGTTGCGCGGCACCGATGTCGCGCAGCATGCGCCCGGGACCGAACACCGAGAAGTGCAGCCGGTGGTACATGCTGTGGTTTTCCACGGCGTGGCCGCGGCGGACGATCTCGCGCACCAGTTCCGGATGCGCCGCGGCGCGCGCGCCGACGCAGAAGAAGGTCGCGCGCGCGCCGTGCTGGTCCAGCATGTCGAGCACGCGCGGCGTCAACGCCGGGTTGGGGCCGTCGTCGAACGTCAGAGCCACGCAATCATCGGCAGAGGGCGGCAGGCGCAGCAGGTTGGGGCCAAGCCAGTGGCTGCGCGGCCACAGGCCGGCGGCGCACATTGCCGCATGGGCGGCGCCAACGCCGGCCAGCGCCATGCCCATGGCCTCAGGGTGCGCCAGCATTGCGCCGGCGGCACCCAGGTGCACGGCGGCGGCGCCGTAAAGCAGCGGGGTGGGGCGCCAGGGGCGGCTGTAAGAGGTGCCGCGCAAGGCTACGCGCGGTGCGGGATACGAATTCATGTTGCACTCTTGGCTGTGTCTGGCGCCGAACGGCGCGCCAGTATCGCCGAAAACCACAGGGCCAGCACGGCCCCCGGACCTACCGTCAGGCCGAAGGCCTTGAGCAGCGGCAGGCTCGACAGCGCCAGCAGGCCGAAGGCGGCCACCGTGGTCAGGTTGGCCAGCAGCAGCGATACCAGTGTATGCGGTGAAGCGCCCGCCACCTGGCTGCCCGCCGCGGGGCCGTTGAAGAATAGCGCGTAATTGGAACCCACGGCCATCAGCAGCAGCAGGCCCACCAGGTGCAGCAGCGTCAGCGGCTGGCCGAGCGCTGCCAGCCCGCCCAGCACCACCAGCGCCGCCGCGGCCAGCGGCAGCACCGTGGCCACGACGCGCCGTGCCGAGCGCAGCGCCACGGCCAGCAGCACGATGATCGCCAGCAGGCCGGCCAGCGACAGCAGCAAGGCCTCGCGCAGGTAGCCGGTGTAGAGGCGGTCGGATTCGCCCTTGAGGTCGACGAACAGCGTGTCAGCGACGCCGGCCCGCGCGACCGCGGCCCGCACTGCGCTGGTGTCGATGCCGTCGGCCGCGCCGGTACTTTGTTGGGCCGGTGCGCGCAGCGGCAGCGTGGCGCTCCAGCGCCCGTCGCGCTGCGCCAGCAACGCATCGACAGCCAGCGCCATGGAGGTGCCGCGCAAGTCCTCGCGCCGCAGCAGCGCACCGGTGCGCGCCGCCTCGGCCTGCGCCAGGAAAGGCGCGAACAGTGACGCGCGCACCGGCTGCGTGGCGATGGCGGCGCCCAGTCGCTGCGCCAGCTCGTCGGGCGGCGGCAGGCTGGCCTGGCGCTCGCGCTGGGTTGCCGCGCTGGGCAGGTAGCGCGCCGGGCTCTCGTAGCCGCCGATGAAATTCTGCGCCACCAGCGGGTCCAGTTCACGGGCCACGCGCTCCGCGCCCTGCAGCACGGATTCCTGGTCCGGCCCGGACAGCACCACCAGGTAGCGCACGTCGGGCGCGCCAAGATCCTCGCGCAACCTGGTATCGAGGGCCTGGTCGCTGGCCGACACCGGGCTCAGCGCCTGCAGCTCGCGGCCCCACAGCGTGCCGCGGTGCATGGCCAGCACCGTGCCGGCTGCCACCACCAGCGCGAGCACCAGCCAGCGCAGCCGGTGCGCGCGCGCCGCCAGCCACTGCAGCCGGCGGCCCAGCGGCGCCACGTCGCGCAGGTGCAGCGTGGCCGGCACCAGCTGCGGCAGCACGAAGCGCGTCACCAGTGCCGCGGTCGCCAGCCCGGCAATCGAATACAGCCCCAGCTGCGCCAGCCCCGGAAAGCCCGACAGCAGCAGCGAGGCAAAGCCGCAGACCGAGGTCAGCACGCCCAGGCGCACCGTCGGCCAGAAGCCGCCCAGCCAGGCGCGCTCGTCGCGCCGGCCGTCGCGCGTGTACTGCGCGGACTGTACGAACAGGTAGATCGAATAGTCGACCGCCTCGCCGATCAGCGTGGTGCCGAAGCCCAGCGTCAGTCCGTGCACCGAGCCGCCGAAGCCCAGGCTGACCGCGGCAATGCCCGCCAGCGCGCCGCTCAGTACCGGCACCAGCCCCAGCACCAGCAGCGGCACCGAGCGGTAGACCAGCAGCAGCAGCGTGACGATGATGGCCACGCCGATGGTCGACAGGCGCTCCACATCATGGCGGATGGTGTCGCGTGCATTGACGGAAAACACGCCCGGCCCGGTCATCGCCAGCTGGTACTTGCCAGCCGTCGCAGCCTTGGCAAACGCCTCGCGCACGGCCCCGATGGCTTGTGCCTGCGCATCCGTGTCAGACCCCGCGGCGGCGGTCTGCGCCAGCAGCACCGCGCGCTTGCCGTCGCGCGACGCCCAGGCGCCGGCGTGCATGGGCACGCGCTGCCCGGCATCCAGCTGTGCCAGCATCGCGGCCACTTCGCCGGTGGGATCGCGCGGCAGCAGCGACTTGGTGAAGAGCCCGGCGGACGAGGCCAGCAGCTCGAACGATTCATTCAGCGCCTGCGCCAGGCCGCGTTCACTGAAGCGCTCCGGCGTGACCGCGGGGCTGAGCAGGTAGCGGTGCGCAAACACGTATTGGCGGTCTGCATCCTGGTTGACCGGCTCGCCGTTCTGGATCGCCGTGAAGCGCGGGTCGCCGCGCAGCTGCGCCGCCATGGCACGCGATACCGCGGCCCGGCCATCGGCATCGCCGCCTTCGATCCCGACCAGGACCAGGCGCGATACCAGCCCGTCGCGCAGCTGGTTCACCAGCAATTGCTGCTCGGCGCTGGGCAGCCGCGGCAGGAAGGCCGAGAGGTCGGCCGTGAAGGTGGTGCGGCTGATCACAGCCGCGCAGGCAAGTATGGCGAAGATCCACAGCGCCAGCGCGAGCCGGCGCATCGCCGGGCGCATCGTTGCGGGCGGCGCTGCGCTCATGGGCGGCCGGCAGGTCGGATCTTCATCACCGAGCGGTCGCCGTCGGCCTGCCGGATTTCGACGCGGTCGAGCGCATCCTGGCTCCCGTCGATGCGCACCTGGCTGACCACCGCGGCCATGCGCGAGTCCGCCGGGGTCAGCGTCAGCGTCCAGCGGCTGGCGCGGCCTTCCAGGCCGAGCTTGTAGTAGCGCTCAAGTGTCTGGCGGTTGCCTGCCAGCGTGCCGCGGATGCTCTCGATAAAGGCGGCTAGCTCGGGGTAGTTCTGCAGCGGCATGGTGTAGCGCTTGCCGTTGCGCTCGACCGTCAGCATGTCGCCGTCGAGCACCAGGTTCTCGGCCTTGGGCGACAGTGTGCGCTTCTCCAGGTGGTCGGGCGCCGTGAACAGCAGTTCGCCGGTCGACTGCACCGGCTTGTCGACTATCGCCATGTACTTGGTCTCGGTGAACAGCACGCGCCCTGACTTGCGTTGCGCCAGGGTGGACATCAGCTGGTCGACGCCAAATGTGGCGGCGCCGGACGGCGTGGCCAGCGCAAGCATGGCGCTGGCCAGCAGCATCGACAGCAGGAAGCGGAAAGGGCGTCTGGAAAGGGGCATCAGGGGCTGCTCAGGGCTCGCGGGTCATGGCTCGTTGCCCGGCGGCGGCTGTTCAGACAGCGGCGGGCCGGCGTGCCAGAAATCGTAGAAGTTGAACCAGTTGTACGGGGCGCTGCGGCAGAACTGCTCTAGCAAACGCACGTATTCCGTCAGCGCGGTCTGCACGGCTGCCTCGCGCTGGCCGCGTGCGGTTCCGGTGAAGTCGGCCAGCGGCACGAAGTGCACATCGTAGCGGTTGCCGCCGCGGTACAGGCCGGTGATGAAGAACACCGGCCGGCGCAGCATCGCCGCCATGCGCAGCGGGCCGGTCGGAAGGCCGGTCGGCGTGCCGAGGAAGCTGCACTGCTGCACCGGGTCGGTGGCGCGCTGCGACAGCGTGCGGTCGGCCAGCATGCCGATCATGTAGCCGCGGTCAAGGTAGTCGCGCACCCGCAGCATGGTGTCGAAGCGGCCCAGCGCGATCACGTCCTGGCGCATCGCCGGGTTGATCGACTGCAGTACATCGTTGAGCTTGTGCGCGTTTTCCTCGTACATGGTGATCGCGACTTCCATGTCCGGGTGCCGCCGCCCGAGCGCGCGCACCACCTCGAAGCTGCCCAGGTGCGCACCCAGCAGGATTGCGCCGCGGCCGCGCGCCATCGCGGCTTCCAGCTGCTCCTCTCCGTGCAGGCGGATATCGAACAGGTCGAAGCGGCCGTTGAGCAGGTAGATGCGGTCATGGATGGTCGAGGCGAAGGTGAACACATGCCGGTAGCCATCGACCCAGTTGGCCTCGCGCCCGAGGGCGCGGTCCATGTAGGCGCGCGAGGCATGGCGTGCCGCCGGCGCGAACAGCATGAAGTACGCCGCAATCCCCCGCAGCACCACGCGCCCGACGGGGCGGCCCAGTGCCAGCGAGATCCACGTCATGACGCGCAGCAGCGTGATGCTGCCGCGCTCCTGGCGGCGCGACCATTCGGATTCCAGCGGCGGCTGCCGCCTCCACAGCCAGCTCAGCATGCCGATGCCCCCGCTTGCGGCGCGGCACCGCGCACCTGCAGCGTGCCGCTGGCGACATCGCGTCCGGCGCTGCGCAGCGTGAAGCGGATACTCACGCCGCCATCGGCCGCTGCGTCGGCCTGGTGGAGGATCTCAACGCGCTCGCCCGGGATCACGGGGCTCAGGAATTTGATGGTGCCGGCCTCGGTGACGGCAAGGCGGCGGCCCATTGCAGCGCCGAGTGCCAGCACCGCGTGGTCCAGCAGCACCACCCCCGGCACGATCGGATGGCCGGGAAAGTGGCCGGCGATGGCCGGGTGATCGGCGTCGATGACAAAGCCGGGCCTTGCCACGCTATCGCCGTGGTGCGCCCCGGCAAGCCTTGCGACCAGCGCCGCCAGGGCTTCGCGCGGCAGCTTGCCGGCGGCATTGCGCGGCAGGCTGTCGGCAAAGAGCAGCGGGCGTGGCAGGAAGGCCGGGTCGATGCGCGCGCGCAGCGCCTGCTGCAGCTGCGCCGGTGCAACGCCTGGCGCCACTGCCACCGCCACCAGCCGCACCACGTGGCCATGCGTGTCGCCTTCGTGCGCATCATCGGGCATGAAGAACGCACCGTCGCGCACGCCGTCGATGGCCGTGAGCTGGTGGTTCAGGTAAGCCAGCGAGGTGCGCTTGCCGGCGATATTCAGCATGTCGGCCTTGCGGCCATGGAGCAGGAAGTGGCCGGCATCCAGCGGCGCGATGGCGTCGCCCAGCGGCACCGGCTGCTCGATATGGCCGCCTTCGGCCCAGGTCTCGGTGTCGGCGCCGCCGGCGCCCTGGCGTGCCTGCAGCCGCACGCCCGGCACCAGTGTCCAGGCATCGGCCTGCGCGGTGCGGCGCGTGGCGATCTGGCCGGTCTCGGTGCTGCCGTAGATCTCGCACAGCGGAGCGCCGAACAGGGCTTCGGTCTCGCCCGCCAGCTGGCGGCCAAGCGGGGCGGTCGCGCACAGCACCAGGTCTGCCGGCGGCATCGCCATGCCCGACTGCACCAGCGTGCGCAGGTGCACGGGCGAGCTGACCAGCGCACGCGGGGGCGGCACCGAGGCGAGGGCATCGCGCACGTCGGCAGGATAGAAGGCCGGGGCCGCCACCAGGGCCGCGCGGCCCTGCAGCACCAGCATGACCGTGGCCTCCAGCCCGAACATATGCTGCGGCGGCACCGTGCCCACCACGGTCCAGGCACGCCCGTCCAGCAGGCCTAGCCGCTGTGCCGCGGCCTGCGCGCACCGGGCCATCGCGCCCCAGGTCTTGCGGTGCGGCACCGGCGTGCCGGTCGAGCCTGACGTGAACACGTACGCCATGACCTGGGTCGCGGCAATCAGCGGGATCTCGACCGGCCCGTCCGTGGCGGCGCCGCGCAGGCCGTCGTGATAGTGGAAGGCGGGCATGGCGAATGCCGCGTCAGGCTGGTCGTGCAGGCAGAAAGCGTCCGGGGCAAAGTCGGCCAGCTGGCGCACCATCTCCGGCGTATGCGATGGCGGCAGCAGGGTGGCCTTGCCCGCCAGCAGCGCGGCGCACAGGCCGACGGTGAAGTGGTAGCGGTCGGTGCAGGCGTTGAATACGTGCCTGCCTGCCGGCAGCGCATCGGCCAGGCTGGACGCATCTGCCAGGAACTGGCGCACGCTGACGGGCCGTCCGTGCGCCCAGGCGATGATGTCTTCGGGCGAGGCATGCGCGACGATGGGGAGCATGGTCATGGGGCTGAGCCTGTGCCTGTTGCCAGTGTAGGGGCCGGTTTGCGGCGCGTCAGCGCGGCAAGCCGGGCCTGTCCGCACGGGCAGCCATGACTGCGCGATAGCCATGCACCGCGTCCAGCAGGCCGCCGTGGGCCATGCCCGGGAAGGCAACGCGGCGGCACACGGCTTCGCCCACGAACATCAGCGCGATCAGCAGCGGCGTGGCCAGGTTGGCGAAGCTGGACCAGGTCGCCACCGGCGCGAGCACGAACAGCAGCGTCGATACACCTGCCATCGCGGCAAAGAACAGCGTCCAGGCCTGGGTCACGCGCAGCGTGTAGCGCAGGTGCGCGGGGGGCAGCTGGCCATGGATTGCCGTCGCGATCTGCGTGCACAGTGGCGTGCGGCCGGGACGCAGGCTCAGCGCGAACATCACGCCCAGCGCGGCATTGATGCCGGCGTGCTGCAGGAAATAGGTCCAGCCGAAATGCGCGGCCAGCGGAATGCGCCAGATCCATATGGCGGCGCAGGCGGCCAGCAAGGCCGCCATTGCGGGCAGGCGCCCCCAGGTGCGGAGGCAGGCAAGGAAGCCGATCAGCACGAACGGCGCCGCCCCGAGCCACAGCGCGGCGACTTCGGCACCCGGCTGGTGTGCCGCATGGTGCAGGGCGGATTCGTAGGCGACAAAGGCGGCCACCGCGGCAATCCAGCCATGGCGCCGGCCTGCCGGCATGGCATCCTGCCGCACAGGCGTGGCCGGCGCGGCAGGCGTGGAGGGGCGGTCGAATTGCTGGCTCGATGGCATCTGCGAGGGTATATTGTGTGTAGCGTAAGCCGCTTGGCGCACAGCGTTGCCGGAAATGACGCCGCATGGTGCGCGAAGCGAACGCTTTATACCCCAAAAGACCGGCCCGACGTGGTGATGATTCCCAAAAGCGCCGCCTTTGTTGTTACTAAACTTCTCTCAACTGGCTGGGATTTACCCCTTTTGATAGCATCGGTTGCCCTGCCATGCGGCCTGGACAACCTTGTCCGGACCCATGCCGCAGCGGCATTCCAGCCACCTAGCGACATGACCGAACTCGAAACCGAACTTGCCCGCCTGATCATCGACGAACTCGAAATTGCCGAGCTTCGGCTGGAGGACATCAACGCCGCCACGCCGCTCTATGGCGAAGGCTTCGGGCTGGATTCCATCGATATCCTCGAGATCGCACTGCTGGTGTCGCGCAAGTACGGGGTCGAACTGCGTTCGGACAACCCCGACAACAAGACCATCTTTGCCTCGCTGGGCAGCCTGGCCAACTACCTGGCGGAACACCGCACGCGTTAGTCCGGCACGCCGCACCCACCCTTTCGCCCTTTCCCAAAGCCAGGACCGGAGCACGACATGCCGCAGCAAGCCATGCCCGGGCCCGCACTGGTAGCCGGCGGCAGCGCCTGCCCCATGGGTGGCGCCGAGCCGTCCGCCACGCACCTGGTGCTGATCCCCAGCTATAACCCCGGCGTGCGCCTGCATGAGGTGCTGCGCGCGGCGCGCGCCGCCTGGACACCGGTCTGGGTGGTCGTGGACGGCAGCACCGATGGCAGCGACCAGTGGCTGCTGGCGCAGGCGGCCACCGATCCCGGGCTGCGCGTACTGGTGCTGCCGCACAACCAGGGCAAGGGCACCGCGGTGCTGCATGGCATCGACGCTGCCGCCGCGGCTGGCTTCACGCATGTGCTGGTGATGGATTCGGACGGGCAGCATCCCGCGCACCTGATTGCGCAGTTCATGGCGATATCGCAGCGCAACCCGGGCGCCATGGTGCTGGGCCGGCCCGTCTTCGACGCCAGCGCGCCGCGCGAGCGGGTCTACTGGCGGCGCATGTCCAACTTCTGGGCGGATGTCGAGACGCTGTGGGCGGGCATCGGGGATTCCCTGTACGGCTTTCGCGTCTACCCGATCGCGCCGCTGCGCGCCGTCATGCGCGAGAGCCGCTGGATGCGGCGCTTCGACTTCGACCCGGAAGTGGCGGTGCGCCTGTGCTGGCGCGGCGTGCGCCCCATCAATGCCGATGCCCCGGTGCGCTACTTCGGCCAGCGCGAGGGTGGGGTGTCGCACTTCCGCTATCTGCGCGACAACCTGCTGCTGACCGGCATGCACTTGCGGCTGCTGGCCGGCTTCGTGCTGCGGCTGCCTGTCCTGGTGTGGCAGCGGCTGCGGCGGGCGACCGGCGACGCGTCGTGCCGGCCGAAAGCCTGAACCCCGCAAAGCAAGCAGAAAGGCCGCGCGAAGCGGCCTTTCTGCTTGTTGGGCCCAGGGGCCAGGGTTTGCTTACTTGCCCAGTTCGTGACCAATCACGCCGCCCACCACGGCACCGCCGATGGTCCCGGCGGCACTGCCGTCAGTCAGCTCGTGTCCGGCCACGCCGCCGGCCACCGCGCCCGCCGCCGTACAGCCGGCCAGCGCCATGCTTGCGCTTACCAGAAGTGCACCTGCGAGTTTCCACATGATGGTCTCCTGCATCGTTGGCGGGCCAGTTGCAGGCAACCGGCCCCATGTGTCCAGCTTAGGCCCATGCCGGGCAGGGGCCTCTCCGAGACACGCCGATTGCGCTGTAGGAATCGGACGACGCAGGTGGCGCAGCGGTGGCGTCAGGCGTCGCCGGCGTGCTGGCGCAGGCGCTTGATCAGCGAAGAAGTGTCGGCGCGGCCGCAGCCCATCTGCTGGAGGTCGGCATAGAACTGGTCGACCAGCGCCGTCACCGGCAGGCCAGCACCGTTGTGGCGCGCCTCATCCAGGCACAGGCCCAGGTCCTTGCGCATCCAGTCCACCGCGAAGCCGAAGTCGAACTTGTTGTCGATCATGGTGGGGCCGCGGTTCTCGAGCTGCCATGAGCCGGCCGCGCCCTTGCTGATGACGTCCAGCACCAGGCGCATGTCCAGCCCGGCGCGCTCGCCAAAGGCGATGGCCTCGGACAGGCCCTGGATCAGCCCGGCGATGCTGATCTGGTTGACCATCTTGGCCAGTTGCCCGGCGCCGGATTCGCCGATGCGCGTGACGGCGCGTGCGTAGGCGGCAATGACCGGTTCGGCGCGCGCATAGGCGTCGGCATCGCCGCCACACATGATGGTCAGGATGCCTTTCTCCGCGCCGACTTCGCCGCCGGAGACCGGGCCGTCGACAAAGTGCAGGCCGTGCTCGCGCGCGGCAACGTGGAGTTCGCGCGCCACGTTGGCGCTGGCGGTGGTGTGGTCCACGAAGATGCAGCCGCTGGGCGCGCTGAAGAAGGCGCCGTCTTGCCCGGTCAGCACCGCGCGCAGGTCGTCGTCATTGCCCACGCAGGAGCAGACCACCTGCGCATCGCGCACGGCCTGTGCCGGCGTGGGCGCCGCTTTGCCGCCGAACTTCCCGACCCAGGCCTGCGCCTTGGCGGCGGTGCGGTTGTACACGGTGACCTCGTGGCCTTTGGTGGCGAGGTGGCCGGCCATGTGGAAACCCATGACGCCCAGTCCGAGAAATGCGACACGCATGCTGCTGCTCCGTTGCTTGTATGTGTTTGGGATCGGTGAGGCGCGGCCCCGTTTGCGTGTGCCACGCCAGGGTCCTGCGCCGGCGGGACGGCTGGGCCGCCTCCGGCCCCAGAGTATACGGGGGCGCCGGGACTGGGGACAGATACAGAGCCCGGCACGATGCTGCGTTACAGAATGCCGCTTCGGGCACAAATAGTCATGACATGGTTAAAATAAAAATACCTATGAAATGGGTATTTGAAAAATACCCATGTTGTCGCTAAAATAGAAATACCTATCATATTGGTATTCCATCGGCGCGATGAAGCAAATCGTCTCCACTCCCTGGCAGCTTGGCCAGATCCTGCAGGCAGGGCGCAAGGCGGCCGGCCTGAACCAGACCGAGGCCGCCGCGCGGCTGAATATCAGCCAGAGCCGGATGTCGCACATGGAACTGAATCCCGACACCATCAGCGTCGACCAGTTGCTGGCGCTGGTTGGCGCGCTCGGGCTGGAGTTGGTGGTTCAGGACCGGGCCACGGGAGCCGCCGAGGTGTCCGAGGTGGCGTGGTAATCATGGCCGCACGCAGGTCACGTACGCCGGCGCTGTCGGTCTGGGCCAACGGGCAGCGCGTGGGCACCTGGCGCAAGCCGTCCGGTACCAGGACGGAACTGGAATACGGCGAGGACTGGATCCGCTCTGACGCCGGGCGGCCCCTGTCTCTGTCGCTCGGGTATGGCCTGGGCAACCGGCGCGTGCTGCGTGGCGATGCCGTGCGCAACTACTTCGACAACCTGTTGCCGGACAGCGAGGCCATCCGGCGCCGGTTGGCGCTGCGCTTCCAGACCGGCTCGGTAGAAGCCTTCGAGCTGCTCGCCGCCATCGGCCGCGATTGCGTGGGGGCGGTGCAGATCCTGGGCGAAGACGAAGCGCCTGCGGGAATCGACCGGATCGAAGGCGAACCGCTATCGGACGAGCAGATCGAGCGCTGGCTGGAGGATATCGTCGCCACCCCCGCGCTTGGGCGGCATGAGCACGACGACGACTTCCGCATCTCCATCGCCGGCGCGCAGGAGAAGACTGCGCTGCTGCGCCATGACGGCCAATGGCTGCGGCCGCATGGCGCCACCCCGACCACACATATTTTCAAGCTGCCACTGGGCCTGGTGGGCAACCGCAGGGCCGACCTGAGCACGTCGGTGGAAAACGAATGGCTGTGCCTGAAGATCCTTGCCGCCTATGGCTTGCCCGTGGCCGATTGCGAGATGCTGACGTTCGGCCGCCGCAAGGTGCTGAGCGTCACGCGTTTCGACCGCCAGCCCCATCCGTCGGGCAATTGGCTGCTGCGACTGCTGCAGGAAGATTTCTGCCAGGTGTTCGGCCTCAGCCCGCTGCAGAAATACGAGGCCGATGGCGGGCCCGGCATGATCGAGATTGCAACGGTGCTGCGCAACTCAGTGGCCCAGGCCGATGATCTACAGACGCTGCTGGCGGCGCAGTTGCTGTTCTGGCTGCTGGCGGCACCGGACGGGCACGCCAAGAACTTCAGCATCCGCCTGCTGGCCGGCGGGCGCTACCGCATGACGCCGCTGTACGACGTGATGTCGATCTGGCCGGTGGTGGGCCAGGGCGCCAACCAGTTCTCCTGGCACAAGGCCAAGCTGGCCATGGCGGTCGCAGGCCGCAGCCGGCACTACGGCCTGCGCG
Source organism: Cupriavidus sp. CPT47-8839-RL05A (assembly GCF_058792255.1). Classification (NCBI taxonomy): domain Bacteria; kingdom Pseudomonadati; phylum Pseudomonadota; class Betaproteobacteria; order Burkholderiales; family Burkholderiaceae; genus Cupriavidus; species Cupriavidus sp. CPT47-8839-RL05A. The sequence goes on from NZ_JBYTEG010000012.1 coordinate 203,119, forward strand.
ATATCCAGCGCCGCCATTTCAATGCGATGGCACCGCGCTGTTTTCTGGGTGCCGATGCCGAGGCGCTGATCGGGCGCATCATCGCGCGGACCCCGGCGGTGATCGCCGAAGTCGGCGCAGCACTGCCCGCGGGTTTTCCGCAGAAGGTGGCGGACACGATCCTGGAGGGTCTGCGGGCATCGGTGCAGCGGCTGGCAGAGATGCCGGCGCAGGTGGAGGAGTGAGCCCCGGAGAGGCTTTGCCGCCGGAGCTGTCCGCCGCGCACAACACCACAAGGTCAGAACCCGCCTACGCCAGCTTCCGCCCTTGTCCTATCCCTTGCGCCTCGCGCGCTGCCTACATTGAAGCCAGGTTGCACCACCGCAAGGAGCCGACTCATGTCATTCGCACTATACATTATCGGCCTGTTGGTCCTGGTTGCCGGCGTTGCCTGGGGCATGGAAACGGCTGGCCTCGCGCCCGTCTATATCGGTATTGCCTGCCTGATCGTGCTTGGCATCGGCATCATGGCGGCGGTCTCGCGAACCCGTACCAAGGATCCCTCCTGAGGGTTGCGGGCCTGGCGCCGTGCCGGGCCCGCCCTTCTACTAGTTCACCGGGCCGTCGTGTCCACCGTATCCTGGACGGGCGGACTCGCCAGCTGCGCGCGCACCGCCGCCGCCAGTTCGGCAGCCGCCGGCGACAGGCTGCGGTTGCGCGAGGTCACCAGCCCGATCGAGCGCTCGGTCACCGGCGCGGTCAGCAGGCGCTCGACAATGCCGGGCTGGCGCACCGTGCCAGCCGCGATCTCTGGCAGCGCGGCCACGCCGAAGCCGCATTCGACCATGGCCGCGATGGTGGCCAGGCGCTCGGCCTCGAACACCGGCTGGAAGCGGATGCGGTTCTGCAGGAAGGCCCATTCCGCGTACTGGCGCACGCTGCTTGGGTGCGTCATCGACACATGCGGCGCGCTGGCGGTATCGGCCCAGCGCAGCGGCCCGGGGCTGCGCGCGAGCGGGTGCGCCGACGGGATCAGCAGCACGAAGCGGTCCGACAGCAGCGGCTCATATTGCAGGTCAGCCTGTTGCGGGTCGGCCGCCGTCAGCGCGAAATCCACGTCGCCGGCGCGCACCAGGTCGAACGCCGGGCCCGAGAGGGTATCGAACACCTTCAGCGCCACCTCCGGGCGCGCCTGGTGATAGGCCATCAGCACGCGCGGCAGCATGCGCGCCGCCAGCGAGGGCAGGGCCGCCACCGCCACCTGGCCGCGCTCGGCGCTGGCAATGCCGGTCACGGCGTCGATGGCGCCGCGGAACGCCGCCTGCAGCAGCGCGGCCTGCTGCATGAAGACCTGGCCGGCCGCGGTCAGGCGCACGTTGCGGGTGGTGCGGTCGAACAGGCGCACGCCGAGGGATTCCTCGATGCGCACGATCTGCGTGGACAGGGCGGATTGCGACACGTGCAACTGGCTGGCGGCCTGGCGGAAGTTGAGCGTGCGGCCAAGCACCAGCGTGGTTTCGATGTCGCGCATCGACAGGTTGATTTTCATCTGCGGCAGCGGGCCGGCGGCGTCCGCCGGCCGAATCACACGATTGATCTGATTTGTGAATCATTCTATCCATAGAATCGACTTCTTCAATCAAAGCAAGTTCTCTACACTGCCGGGATTCGATGCCCCGCCATCAGGAGTTGACGCGATGGCGAGTGCACGTCACGTCGCATCCCCCCCCTGGGAGAACCTATGCCGAACACGACCGCCCCGGTCATCCTGAGCCGCCCCGGCGCCGCGCATGCGGTGGTGGTGGGAGGCGGCACCATGGGCGCCGATGTTGCCGTGGTGCTGACCCGCGCGCTGTGCCGCACCACCGTGGTCGAGCCCGATCCGGGTCGCGCCGGCGCGCTGCCCGGGCGCGTGCGCGGCAACCTGGCCGCGATCGGCCGTGAACAAGGCGCGGAGCGCCTGGCGGTGGCAGCGGCGCTGGATACGGTGGACTGGTCCACCGTGGACCTGGTGATCGAGTGCATCCCGGAACAGCTGGCCCTGAAGCAGGCGCTCTTTGCCGAGCTGGTGCGGCGCGCGCGGCCCGATACGGTGCTGGCCAGCAACAGCTCCAGCTTCCCGATCAGCGCCATCGGCGCCGGACTCGACTCGCGTGCACGCATGCTCGGCCTGCACTTCTTCATGCCGGCGCACCTGGTGCCGCTGGTAGAAGTGGTGATGGGCGATGACAGCGACGAGGCCTGTGCCGACGCTCTGATCGCCTTCGTGCGCCGCTGCGCGATGGTGCCGGTCAAGGTGCGCAAGGACCTGCCGGGCTTTCTTGCCAACCGGCTGCAGCATGCGCTGTCGCGCGAGGCCTTCAGCCTGATCGACCGCGGCATTGCCTCGCCCGAGGATGTCGATGCGGCGGTGCGCTTCGGCTTTGGCTTTCGCTTCCTCGCGGCCGGGCCGGTGCTGCAGCGTGACCACGCGGGCATCGACGTGCACGCGGCCGCCGGCGCCACCATGTACCCGACCTTCTGCAACGACGACCATCCGGCGCGCTGCCTGTCCGAGCGCGCCGCCGACGGCCGCCACGGCATGAAGCGCGGCGAAGGCTTCTACCAGTGGACCCCCGAAACCATTGCCGCCGAGCGCGCACGCTATGACAGCCTGCTGCGCGCCGGCCTGGCGCTGATCGCGCCTGAACTGCCCGAGATCGAGCCATGACCCAGAGCCCTTCCCAAGCCCCCGTAGCCGCGGCCCGCGTGCCGCTGGCCGATGCGCCGCTGATCGTCACCGTGGCGCCCAACGGCGCCTACAAGCGCGCCAGCGACCATCCGGCGGTGCCGTTGACCGCCGCGGCACTGGCCGCTGAAGCGCGCGCCTGCCTGGATGCCGGCGCGGCCATGATGCACATGCATGTGCGCGATGCCGAGGGCCGCCACTCGCTCGACGTGCAGGCCTACCGCGACGCGCTGGCCGCGGTGAAGCAGGCCGTGGGCGAAGCGTTGCTGGTGCAGGTGACGAGCGAGGCCGCGGGCGTCTACCAGGCCGCGGAGCAGATGGCGATGGTGCGTGAGCTGCGGCCCGAAGCCGTTTCAGTGGGCCTGCGCGAAGTCGCCGTGCCGGACATCCCGGACAGCGAACTGGCGGCGTTCTTCGCCTGGCTGGCGCGTGAGCGCGTGATGACGCAGGTGATCCTGTATGACGTGGCCGATGTGCGGCGCTGGCAGTCGATGCGCGAGCGCGGCATGGTGCCGCCGGGCGCATGGTCGGTGCTGTACGTGCTGGGACGCTATGCCGCCGGGCAGGTGTCGTCGCCGCACGACCTGCTGCCGTTCCTGCAGGCCGCGGGCGAGTCCGGCGACGCGTTGCCGTGGGCGATCTGCGCCTTCGGCCGCGAAGAGAATGCCTGCGTGACGGCGGCCGCCGCCTTTGGCGGCCATGTGCGGGTGGGATTCGAGAACAACCTGCTGCTGCGCGACGGCAGCCGCGCACCCGGCAACCATGCGCTGGTGGCGCAGGCGGTGCAAGGCGGCCTGACGCTGGGCCGGCCGATTGCCGACGCCGCCGATGCGCGCCGCATCTACGGCGAGGTGCGCTGAGGCGCTACCCGGCCGGCTACCGTCACGCGCCGTCGCTGAAGCTGTCGCGCGGGCCGTTGGGGTTGTGCGCGCCGTCGGTAAAGGTGCTGCGCGGGCCCGTTGCGGCGTTCGCACCGTCCGTGAACGCGCTGCGGTCGATGAGGCTGCGGGCGCCGTCGCTGAACGGGCTGCGGGTGCCGGTGGCGCTGTGCGCCCCGTCGCTGAACGGATCGACGTTGCGCGGTGCAGCCTGCGCAGTGCCGACCACGGCTGCAATAAGGGCGGTGGCCACAAAGACTTGCCTGAGTGCTTGCATGAGTCGCTTCTCCGTAAGGGTGCCGGCCCGAAATGGGCGGCGGTGAAGCAAGTCTAGGCAGCGCGTGCCCACACGAGCATGACCGGCACATGACATTGCTGTCACTCGGCAGCGGACGAGCGCGGCAAGCGCACGGCAATTGGCCGCGCGCCCACGACGGAAACGCAGCAGCGCCTGCAAAGGCTGTAGAATCACGGCTATCCGACCGGCCTGCGGTTCCATCGCCGGTTTTTCATTGCCCGCGGAAATGCAGCGGGCCTCTCACGAGAGTCATGTCCGAGTCTGATTCAGCCAAACTCGCTGCGGTGGCGTGGATCCGCGAGCAAATGGACCGTCATGCCCTGACGTTCGACGATCTTGTCGCCGCCGGGTGCTTTGATCATGTTGCCATCGACGCCGGGCCTGAGCCGGCGCCTGACGCCGCGCCAGCCGTGGCCCAGCTTGTCCCGCAGGCCGCGCCCAAGGCCGCCGCTGCGCGCCCGCTATACCGCAATGCGCTCGGCCAGAGCTGGGACGGGCAGGGCGAGTATCCGGACTGGCTGCAACGGGCCGTGAACGCCGGGCAGTCGATCGAATTCTTCCGCGTCGAATAAGACGCGCAGGCGCGACAATCCGCCGCGCCTTGCCGGCGCCAGGGGTATTCCGCAAAACAGAAGGGAAGCGATGCGGGCGCTGTGCCCGCTACGACGCGCTCAGCAGCGTGCGGGCAGCAGGCGTTCCAGCGGCTGGGTGCCGGTGAACACCGCCGGCGTGGCCATTGGCGCCGCGTGCGCCCAATGCACCAGCACCTCCGCAGGCAGTTCGCGCAGCACGCCGGACGCGGCCGATGGCTGCGTCTCCAGCGGCGTGGCGCCGTGGTCGGTCGCCTGCGGCGCATCGGCATCGTGCAGCTGCAGCGGATGGCCGCTGCCGGAAGGCTCGGCCATCACCTGGACCGCGCTGCCGCGGCAGGTGCCCGGGCCGGTGCCGTCCAGCGCCGCTTCCGCCTCCATTTTTGCGGCCGCATGCCGTTCCGGCAGCGACAGCCCGGCTGCCTGTACCGCGCTGCATACCGTGGCCGTTGCCGCCGCGGCACCGGAGGCGGGCAGCGCAAGCATGGCGAGGGACAGCAGCAGGCAATTCGGCAGGCGTTTCATCGGGGGGGGGCAGAATGGGGCAAGGGTGGCGCAAACCGGCATCACGCCGGGGGGGATCGCGCATTTTACCGGGGTTTTCGCCTGCATTGCCCTGGCATGGCGATGACATTTGTGAAATCTTTGCCCATTGGCGCTCATCCTCGGCTAGCGTTACGCCATTGCGGCGCTGGTGCCGCCCGGAAAGTGATCGAATCATGCGTATCCTGATTGTCGAGGACGAACCCAAGGCGGGCGACTACCTGCACAAGGGCCTGACCGAATCCGGCTTCGTGGTGGACCTGGCGCGCGACGGCGCGGACGGCCTGGCCCATGCGCGCGAGCATCCCTATGACCTGATCGTGCTGGACGTGATGCTGCCCGGCCTGGATGGCTGGCAGGTGCTGCGCGAGCTGCGCCGCGAGCGCGATACCCCGGTGCTGTTCCTGACCGCGCGCGACGAGCTGTCCGACCGCCTCAAGGGGCTGGAGCTCGGCGCCGACGACTATATGGTCAAGCCCTTTGCCTTTGCCGAGCTGGTGCTGCGCATCCGCACCATCCTGCGGCGCGGCCCGCTGCGTGAGAGCGAGTTCATCGAAGTGGCCGACCTGCAGATCGACGCCATCCGCCGCCGCGTGGTGCGCGCCGGCCAGAAGATCGACCTGACCTCCAAGGAGTTCGCACTGCTCTACCTGCTGGCGCGCCGGCGCGGCGAGGTGCTGTCGCGCTCGCTGATCGCCTCGCAGGTGTGGGACGTCAATTTCGACAGCAATACCAATGTGGTCGATGTCTCGATCCGGCGCCTGCGCGCCAAGGTGGACGATCCCTTCCCGCGCAAGCTGATCCACACGCGGCGCGGCATGGGCTACGTGCTGGACGACAGCGAGGACCGGGACCAGGACGCATGATGCGGCTGCCGTCTTCGCTGACCACGCGGCTGGCGCTGGCGTACGGGCTGGCCACGGCCGTGATTCTCGCCAGTGTGGCGGCCTACCTGTCCGGGGCGCTGTCGGCGCAGCTGGAGGGGCGCGATGAAAGCGAGCTGGTCGGCGAGGTGCTGCTGGTGCGCCACCTGCTGCGCGAGGTGCGCAGCGAGGCCGAGATCCGCGCCGACACCCACCGCTTTGCCGATATTGCGATGGGCCACGAGGGGCTGATCCTGGTGGTGCGCTCACGCCAGGGCGAGCCGCTGGTCACGCTCAATCCGCGCAATGAATCGGTGCCGCCGCTGCGCGTGCTGCCCGCCACCACGCAGCCAGAGAAAAGCATGTTGCAGACCTGGTACCCCAAGAACGGCGTGCCCTCGCGCGGCATTGCGGCGTTGGGCCAGCTGGGGGATTCGGACAAGGCCGTGGAGATCGTGGTGCTGCGCGATGCCGGCCACCGCGTGGCGCTGATCCGCGACTACCGCCACCAGGTGCTGTGGGCCACGCTGTGCGGCGCTGCCGTGGCGGCGGGGCTGGGCTTCGTGCTGGCGCGGCGCGGGCTGCGGCCGCTGCGGCGCATGGCCGCCGATGCCGCCGCGGTCACCACCAGCCGCCTTGCCACGCGGCTTGACGTGGGCAGCGCGCCGGCCGAGCTGCGCGAGCTGGCGGCGGCCCTCAACGACATGCTGGCGCGGCTGCAGGACAGTTTCTCGCGGCTGTCCGAGTTCTCGGCGGACCTGGCGCATGATTTCCGCACGCCGATCAGCAACCTGATCGGCCAGACCCAGGTCACGCTGGCGCAGAGCCGCGGCGTGGCCGAGTATGAGGCGCTGCTCGAATCCAACCTGGAAGAGTACGAGCGCCTGGCGCGCATGATCGAGAACATGCTGTTCCTGGCGCGCGCCGACCATGCGCAGGTGGCGCTGGGCATCCGCACGCTGGACGCGCGCGAAGAACTGGACAAGATGGCCGAGTACTTCGAGGCCGTGGCCGCCGACCGCGAGGTCGCGCTGACGGTGACCGGTACGGCAATGGTGCAGGCCGACCAGACGCTGCTGCGCCGCGCGGTCACCAACCTGCTCGACAATGCGCTGCGCCATGCGCCGGCCGGCAGCACGGTGCGGCTCGACGTGGAGCGCGCCCCGGTCCCGGCCAGCGGCACCACCTGCATCCGCGTGACCAATGCCGGGCCGGCGATCCCGCCCGAGACCCTGCCGCATATCTTCGGGCGCTTCTACCGGGCCGATCCGTCGCGCCGCAACTCGGCGGCGTCGACCGGGCTGGGGCTGGCCATCGTCGACACCATCATGCGGCTGCATGGCGGCAGTGTGACGGTGCGCAGCGTTGAAGGCGAAACGATGTTCTCGCTGCAATTTCCCGCCGAGGCATTGGCCACTGCCGCGCCGCCCGCGCCGGCCCCCGCCGCGGTCTCCTGAATCCGGCCGGGCGCTTGCACCGGGCCGGCACGCGCGCATAATGGCGCGCGGGCGAACAGCCAATGCCATGCAGCCCGATCGACCATTCACAAGGAGAGCGATATGCAGGTGCAACCCTATCTGGATTTTGGCGGCCGTTTCGACGAGGCCGTGGCCTTCTACGGCAAGGTGCTGGGCGCGCAGGTCACGTTCGCGATGCGCTACAAGGATGCCCCGCCGAGCCCAGGCATGGAGGTTCCCGATGACTGGAAGGACAAGGTGATGCACGCCAATATCCAGTTCGGCGAGAACCAGGTGATGGCGTCCGACGGCCGGCGCGGCGAGCGCCCGGCGTTCAGCGGCTTCAGCCTGTCGGTGGGGGCGGTCAGCAAGGACGAGGGCCAGCGCATCTTCGACGGCCTGAGCGAAGGCGGCCAGGTGGTGGTGCCGTACCAGAAGACCTTCTGGGCCGAAGGCTTCGGCATGCTGGTGGACCGCTTCGGCATGTCCTGGATGGTCAACTGCGAGCACTGACGTGCCGCTGCGGCATGGTGCGCAGTCGCTGCCATGCCGCTTGACTCTGTAGTCGCTACAGGGTCTTCAATGTCATCAGGTTAAACCAGCGGGAACAACAAGATATGGCTCGCACGTCACCTGAGGACGCACTCCCTCAAGATCACGCTGCCCACGCGCATGATGGCGCCGCCCACCGGCATGGCGGGCATGATCACGACCATCACCACGACCACGATCATGACCATCATGGGCATGGCCATGCCGAGGCCCGGCAGGCACCGGCGGCTTCCGCCTGCTGCGGCGGCGGCTGCTCGTCCACGGTTGCGCTGACGCCCGCCGCACCGGTCGACATCCCCGCCGGCGCGCAGACCGCTGCGTGGCGCATCGACGCGATGGACTGCCCGACCGAGGAAACGCTGATCCGCAACAAGCTGGGCGGCATGGCCGGCGTGGCGGCGCTGGAGTTCAACCTGATCCAGCGGGTGCTGACGGTGCATCACACCTTGCCGTCGGCGGAGCCGGTGGCCAGGGCGATCGAGAGCCTGGGCATGCAGCCGGTGCCGCTGAGCACCGAGGCCGCGCAGCAAGTCTTGCCGCAAACCACGGCAAGCAAGCCCTGGTGGCCGCTGGCGCTGGCCGGCGTGGCCGCCTTGGGTGCCGAAGCTGCGGAGTGGCTGGGCCTGGGCTTGCCGTGGCTGCCCGCCGTGCTGGCGCTGGCGGCGGTGGCGCTGGGCGGGCTGACCACCTACCGCAAGGGCTGGATCGCGCTGCGCAATGGCAACCTGAACATCAATGCGCTGATGAGCATTGCCGTCACCGGCGCACTGCTGTTGCGCCAGTGGCCGGAAGCGGCCATGGTGATGGTGCTGTTCGCACTGGCCGAGCGCATCGAGGCGGCCTCGCTGGACCGGGCGCGCAATGCGATCCGCGGCTTGATGGCGATGGCGCCGGAACAGGCCACGGTGCAGCGCGCCGATGGCAGCTGGGAGACCGTGCCTGCCGCCGGCGTCGCCGTGGGCGCGCTGGTGCGGCTGCGGCCGGGCGAGCGCGTCGCGCTCGACGGCAAGGTCGTGCGCGGCCAGTCGGCGCTGGACCAGGCGCCCATCACCGGCGAAAGCGTGCCGGTCGACAAGGCCGAGGGCGATGCGCTGTTCGCCGGCTCGATCAACCAGTCCGGCGAGCTGGAGTACACCGTGACGGCGCCCGCTAGCGATTCCACGCTGGCCCGCATCATCCACGCGGTGGAGGCAGCGCAGGGCAGCCGAGCGCCCACGCAGCGCTTTGTCGACCAGTTCGCGCGCATCTACACGCCCACGGTGTTCGCGATTGCGCTGGCGGTCGCGGTGGTGCCGCCGCTGGCCATGGGCGGCGCCTGGGTCGACTGGATCTACAAGGCGCTGGTGCTGCTGGTGATCGCCTGCCCCTGCGCGCTGGTGATCTCCACGCCGGTGACCATCGTCAGCGGGCTGGCCGCGGCCGCGCGCCGCGGCATCCTGGTCAAGGGCGGGGTGTACCTGGAGCAGGGCCGGCACCTGGCCTGGGTGGCGCTGGACAAGACCGGCACGATCACGCACGGCAAGCCCGCGCAGACCAACCATGCGCTGCTGGCCGAGGACGCGCCGCAGGCGCACGCCATTGCCGCCAGCCTGGCGGCGCGCTCGGACCACCCGGTCTCGCGCGCGGTGGCCACGGCGGCCGCGGCCGACGGGATCGGCACGCTGCCGGTGGACGACTTCGAGGCGCTGGCGGGGCGCGGCACGCGCGGCAAGGTGCAGGGCGTGGCGTACTGCCTGGGCAACCACCGCCTGGTGCATGAGATGGGCGCCTGCTCGCCGGCGCTGGAGGCGCGGCTCGAAGCGCTGGAGCGCGAGGGCAAGACCGTGGTGCTGCTGGCGCGCGTCGACGGCCACGGCGCCGCCACGGCGCTGGCGCTGTTCGCGGTGGCGGATACCGTGCGCGACACCAGCCGGCAGGCGATTGCCGAGCTGCATGAACTGGGCGTCAGGACACTGATGCTGTCGGGCGACAATCCACACACGGCGCAAGCCATTGCGGCGCAGGTCGGCATCGATGAGGCGCGCGGCAACCAGTTGCCGCAGGACAAGGCCGACGGCATCGCGGCGCTTGCCGGCGCCGCCCACGCGCGCGGCGGCCGCATCGGCATGGTGGGCGACGGCATCAACGACGCACCGGCGCTGGCGCGTGCCGATATCGGCTTCGCCATGGGCGCAGCCGGCACCGACACCGCAATCGAGACCGCCGACGTGGCGCTGATGGACGATGACCTGCGCAAGATCCCGGCCTTTGTGCGCCTGTCGCGCCGCACCTCAAGCATCCTCACGCAGAACATCGCGCTGGCGCTCGGCATCAAGGCCGTGTTCCTGGTGCTGACGGTGCTGGGGATGGGGACGATGTGGATGGCGGTGTTCGCCGATATGGGAGCGAGCCTGCTGGTGGTGTTCAACGGGCTGCGGGTGGGGGCGGAGCGGCGGGCCTAGTTAGGCTACTGCGCCACGAAAACCTACTCTGTTTGCTCCCTCTCCCGCTTGCGGGAGAGGGAGCGCGCAATCGGCAATTGTGATATTCAGCAGTCGAAATGACTCATCAGCCCTGCGGCTGCACGATCAACTCCCCACTGCGCCCCGGGATCTCTCCCCACGTTACCGGCAACTCCGGCAATCCCTGCCGATCCAGCCCGCGATACCACGTCGCCATCGACACCAGTTCGTGCCCCTGCGCACGCCATCCGGCCAGCAGCCGTTCGAACACCGGCGCCAGCTTGCCGCCTTCCAGCTCGGTATGCAGCGTGAAGACATGGTCGCGCGTGCCTTCGGTCAGCTTCAGCAGCGCGGTGTGGACGTTGTCTTCGGTCAGGTCGTCGGTGCCGATCAGTTCATCCAGCGTCGGCAGCGTGGTCGGCATCTGCACGTGCCGGCAGGGCACGCCGTCGATGGTCGGAACATAAGGCGCGGTGCCGCGTCCATCCGACGCGTACGCCATGCCCCAGTCATCGATCTGGCGGAATGCATCCTCGTTCATCTGCCAGCCGGCTGCGCCGTGCGTGGCCGGCGCTTCGCCGAAGATCTCGGTGTAGCGCGCGAACGCCTGCTGCATCTGCCGGCGCGTCCAGGCAGCATCGCGCTCGCGCACGTTGTCCTGCCAGTAGACGTGGTCCCAGGTGTGGATGCCGCACTCATGGCCGGCAGCGCGCGCCGCGCGCATCTCGGCGGCCCCCTTGCGGCCGATGTCCGGCCCCGGCAGCAGCACGCCATACATCAGCGTGCGCAGGCCATAGTTGGACACCACCGAGGTGCGCGACACCTTCTTCAGGAAGCCGGGCCGGAATACGCGCCGCAGCGCCCAGCCGGTATGGTCGGGGCCGAGGCTGAACAGGAAGGTTGCCTGCGCCTGCGCAGCCGCCAGCATCGACAGCAGCTTCGGCACGCCTTCGCGCGTGCCGCGCAGCGTGTCGACGTCGACCTTCAGGGCAATGCGTGCCATTTGCGTTGCGCGCTCAGTTGGCCGAATCGACCAGCGTGCGGGCCTCGACCACCTTGCCGCGGTACGCCTCGAAGATGCGGCGCAGCGCCGCTTCCATGCTGATCCCGGGCTTCCAGCCCAGCTCTTCGATGGTGTTGTCGATCTTCGGCACGCGGTGCTGCACGTCCTGGTAGCCCTTGCCGTAGAAGTCGCCCGAGGAGGTCTCGATGATCTGCGTCTTGCGCGCTTCCTGCGCGTATTCCGGGTAGTCGGCTGCCATCTTCAGCATCATCTCGGCCAGTTCGCGCACCGAGTGGATATTGCCCGGGTTGCCGATGTTGTAGATCTTGCCGCTGGCCACGCCGTTAGGATTCTCGATGATGCGCATCAGCGCGTCGATGCCGTCGGCGATATCGGCAAAGGCGCGCTGCTGGGCGCCGCCGTCGACCAGCTTGATCGGCTCGCCGCGCACGATATGGCCGAGGAACTGCGTCACCACGCGCGACGAGCCTTCCTTCGATTCGAAGATCGAATCCAGCCCCGCGCCGATCCAGTTGAACGGACGGAACAGGGTGTAGTT
>NZ_JBYTEG010000013.1:0-192342 GCF_058792255.1 Cupriavidus sp. CPT47-8839-RL05A
TTGAATGCCTCGTCGTACTTCGTCATGAAAAACACCCCAAAGATTGGATCAACGTCCAACTTTTGGGGTGCAGTTCACCGCGGGGCGCCGTTCTGTTTTGCCGGCAGGGCAGGGTCAGGCCTGCGCGCCGTAGTTGGGGTCGTTGCGGTCGGTCGAGTCGGACTTCTTCTCGCCCTTGACCAGGTCCTCGCGCTTGACGCCCAGCCACATCGCCAGCGCCGCGGCCACGAACACCGACGAGTAGATGCCGAACAAGATGCCGACCGTCAGTGCCAGGGCAAAGTAGTGCAGCGTGGGGCCGCCGAAGAAGAACATCGACAGCACCATCATCTGGGTCGAGCCGTGGGTGATGATGGTGCGCGAGATGGTGCTGGTGATCGCGTTGTCGATGATCTCGTGCGTGGTCATCTTGCGGAACTTGCGGAAGTTCTCGCGGATCCGGTCGAAGATCACCACCGATTCGTTGACCGAATAGCCCAGCACCGCCAGGATCGCCGCCAGCACCGACAGCGAGAATTCCCACTGGAAGTAGGCGAAGAAGCCCAGGATGATGACCACGTCGTGCAGATTGGCGATGATGCCCGCCACCGCGAACTTCCATTCGAAGCGGAACGACAGGTAGATCACGATGCCGGCCACCACGCACAGCAGCGCCAGCAGGCCGTCGGTGGCCAGTTCCTTGCCCACCTGCGGGCCGACGAACTCCACCCGTTGCAGCTTCACGTCAGGCGAGGCCGCCTGCAGCGAGGCCATCACCTGCTCGCTCTGCTGGGCCGAGGTGACGGGCTTGCCGTCCGCGCCCTTCTGCAGCGGCAGGCGGATCATCACGTCGCGCGAGGTGCCGAAGTTCTGCACCTGCACGTCGGTATAGCCCAGCTTGCCCACCTGGCCGCGGATCTTTTCCAGGTCAGCGGCCTGCTGGTAGCTGACTTCCATCACCGTGCCGCCGGTGAATTCGATCGACAGGTGCAGGCCCTTGTGCCAGAGGAAGAACACGGCTGCGGCAAACGTCAGGAAGGAAATCACGTTGAAGACCAACGCGTGCTTCATGAACGGAATGTCGCGCCGGATGCGGAAGAATTCCATGTTGAATCCTGTTCTGTACTGCTAGTTGTTGCTGCTCGCCTTACTTGGCGACCGGCGTGTCGGTGGTGTTGCCCGGCTTCCAGATCTGGCCGATGGCCACGCTCTGCAGCTTCTTCTTGCGGCCGTACCAGAGGTTGACCAGGCCGCGGTTGAAGAACACCGCCGAGAACATCGAGGTCAGGATGCCCAGGCAGTGCACCACGGCAAAGCCGCGCACCGGGCCCGAACCAAAGGCCAGCAGTGCCAGGCCGGCGATCAGCGTGGTCACGTTGGAGTCCAGGATGGTGGCCCAGGCGCGGTCGAAGCCGACCGCGATCGCCATCTGCGGCGACGCGCCCGCGCGCAGTTCCTCGCGGATGCGCTCGTTGATCAGCACGTTGGCGTCGATGGCCATGCCCAGCACCAGCGCGATGGCGGCAATGCCCGGCAGCGTCAGCGTGGCCTGCAGCATCGACAGCACCGCCACCAGCAGCAGCAGGTTCACGCCCAGCGCCACCACCGAGAACACGCCGAACAGCATGTAGTACAGGATCATGAACACGCCGATGGCGGCAAAGCCGTAAGCGACCGAGTCAAAACCCTTCTGGATGTTGTCCGCGCCCAGCGACGGGCCGATGGTGCGCTCTTCGATGATTTCCATCGGCGCGGCCAGCGAGCCGGCGCGCAGCAGCAGCGCCAGGTCGTTGGCGGCTTCGGTGGAGTAGGAGCCAGTGATCTGGAAGCTGGAGCCCAATTCGGACTGGATCGTCGCCACCGTCAGCACTTCGCCCTTGCCCTTTTCGAACAGCACGATCGCCATCGGCTTCTTCAGGTTCTCGCGCGAGACGTCGCGCAGCACGCGGCCGCCCTGGGCGTCGAGCTTGATGTTGACCGAAGGCTGCTGGTTCTGGTCGAAGCCGGCCGAGGCGCTTTCAATGCGGTCGCCGGTGAAGATGACCTGCTTCTTCAGCACCACCGGGGCGCCGTTGCCTTGCGTGAAGAGCTCGCTGCCGAACGGGATCGGGTCGCCCGGGCGCGGGCTGCGCGGCGCGTCGTTGTCGACCAGGCGGGCTTCCAGCGTGGCGGTGCGGCCGATGATGTCCTTGGCCTTGGCGGTGTCCTGCACGCCGGGCAGCTGCACCACGATGCGGTCGGCGCCTTGCTGCTGGATCACCGGCTCGGCCACGCCAAGCTCGTTGACGCGGTTGTGCAGCGTGGTGATGTTCTGCTTGACCGCGGCATCCTGCACGGCCTTGCGGGCGGCTTCGGTGAAGGTGCCGACGATATTGTTGCCGTCCATGGCGAAGGCGACTTCGCGCAGGTTGTCGGCCAGCAGCGGACGCGCGCGGTTGGCGTCGTCGGCGTTGTTGAAGCGCACCGTCAGGCGCTCGCCGTCGCGGTCGATGCCGCCGTGGCGGATGCTCTTGTCGCGCAGCAGGGTGCGCGCGTCGCCGCCAAGGCTGTCGAGCTTCTTGTCGACCGCGCCCTTCATGTCGACCTGCAGCAGGAAGTGCACGCCGCCGCGCAGGTCCAGGCCCAGGTACATCGGCAGCGCGTGCATGGCGGTCAGCCAGCGCGGCGAGCCCGACAGCAGGTTCAGCGCGACCACATAGGTGGGGTCGGCCGCGTCGGGGTTGAGCGTGCGCGACAGGATGTCCTTGGCCTTGAGCTGCTCGTCGGTGGTGCGGAAGCGCGCCTTGACCGAGCCAGACTGGCCGGAAATATCAAAGAAGACGCCGTCGGGCTGCAGCTGGTTCTGTGCCAGGATCTCTTCGACCTGCTTCTGCATCGACAGGTCGACCTTGACCGTGGCCTTGCCCGAGGACACCTGCACCGCAGGCGCCTCGCCGAAGAAATTCGGCAAGGTATAGATGATGCCGATGGCCAGGGCCACCAGGATCACGAGGTATTTCCAAAGCGGATAACGATTCATCTCTGGCCAGTCATTCAGCGGTTGGCGGGGCCGGCGCTGGCGTGGCGCACCACGTCGGCGGGGCCGAACCGGTTTGGCAAACAGCCGCCTGGCAACCACGGATCGAAGCCACCGGGGCTTCGTCGGGCTGGATCAGGCGGCTGCCGGGGCATGCGCGAACGGGCATGCCGGAAAAGACAAAGGCGGGAGTCGCGCGCGCGATCGGTGGATCAGAGCGCCTTCAGCGAGCCCTTCGGCAGCACCGTCGTCACGGCGTTCTTCTGCACGGTGATTTCCGTGCCTTCGGCGATTTCCAGGCTGACGTACTGGTCGGTGACCTTGGTTACCTTGCCCAGGATGCCGCCGGCGGTCACGACTTCGTCGTTCTTGGCCAGCGCTTCGAGCATTGCCTTGGCTTCCTTCTGACGCTTCATCTGCGGGCGGATCATGATGAACCACAGCACGCCAAACATCAGGATGATGGGCAGGAAGCTCATCAGGCCGCCAGCCGCGCCGCCGGTACCGGTGGTCTGGGCAAATGCGTTAGAAATCAGCACGTTGATTCTCCGTCACAAAATTAGTCAAATAATCGATCATTCTACCATTCGCATTCCGCCCACCCTTGGCATTCTAGGGCGGAATACGGGTTTGTTCGGGTGCGCCCGGGACAACTTGCGGCAGGGGTCGGCAAGGCCGGGCGCTCCGGATCGCGGCTCGCCCCCGGATGACCCGGCTATTCGACCGCCGGCAGCGCAAAAGTTCGCGCCAGCCGGCGTTGTCACTGCGTGCCGCGGGCGCGGTCGGCGGCGAACTGGCGGCGGAAGTCGGCAAAGCGGTGATGCTCGATGGCTTCGCGCATCTCGCGCATCAGCTGCAGGTAGTAGTGCAGGTTGTGGATGGTATTGAGGCGCGCGCCCAGGATCTCGCCTACGCGGTGCAGGTGGTGCAGGTAGGCGCGCGAGAAGTTGCGGCAGGTGTAGCAGGCGCAGCTTTCATCGAGCGGACGCGGATCGTTGCGGTGCGCCGCGTTCTTGATCTTGACGTCGCCGAAGCGGGTGAAGAGCCAGCCGTTGCGCGCGTTGCGGGTGGGCATCACGCAGTCGAACATGTCCACCCCGGCGGCGACGCCGGCGACCAGGTCCTCGGGCGTGCCCACTCCCATCAGGTAGTGCGGCTTGTCGGCCGGCAGGCGCGGCGCGACGTGCTCGAGCACGCGCATCATGTCTTCCTTGGGCTCGCCCACCGACAGCCCGCCGATGGCAAAGCCGTGGAAGTCCAGCTCGGACAGGCCCGCCAGCGATTCGTCGCGCAGGTCTTCGTACATGCCGCCCTGGACGATGCCGAACAGCGCGTTGGGGTTGGCCAGGCGCTCGAACTCGTCGCGCGAGCGCTTGGCCCAGCGCAGGCTCATGCGCATCGACTTGGCCGCTTCCTCGTGCGTGGCGGCGCGGCCGTCGATCTCGTACGGCGTGCACTCATCGAACTGCATCACGATGTCGGAGTTCAGCGTGCGCTGGATCTGCATCGAGATCTCGGGCGACAGGAAAAGCTTGTCGCCATTGACCGGAGATGCAAACGTGACGCCATCTTCGGTGATCTTGCGCAGATCGCCGAGCGAAAACACCTGGAAGCCACCGGAATCGGTCAGGATCGGCTTGTCCCAGCCGATAAACTTGTGCAGGCCCTCGTGGGCGTTGACCACGTCCAGCCCGGGGCGCAGCCACAGGTGGAAGGTATTGCCCAGGATGATGTGCGCGCCAATCTCGTTCAGTTCCAGCGGCGACATCGCCTTGACCGAGCCGTAGGTGCCGACCGGCATGAAGATCGGCGTCTCGACCACACCGTGGTTCAGCGTGACGCGGCCGCGGCGGGCGTTGCCGTCGGTGGTGATGAGTTCGAAGTTGAGCATGGCTTGTGATTCTGGATTCAGGCGCCGGGCTGGCGGGTCAGCAGCATGGCGTCGCCGTAGCTGAAGAAACGGTAGCGCTGCTCGACCGCATGGCGGTAGGCGGCGCGGATGGCTTCCACGCCGGCCAGTGCCGACACCAGCATCAGCAGCGTCGACTTGGGCAGGTGGAAGTTGGTGATCAGGGCATCGACCAGCCGGAAATGGTAGCCGGGCGTGATGAAGATATCGGTGTCGCCACTGCCGGCGGCGAGCGTGCCGTCGGCCTGCGCGGCCGATTCCAGCGCGCGCAGCGAGGTGGTGCCGACCGCGATCACGCGGCCGCCGCGCGCGCGGGTGTCGCGCACGGCCTGGGCCAGGTCTGCGGAGACGGCGTACCACTCCGAGTGCATCTTGTGCTCGGCCAGGTTCTCGGTGCGCACCGGCTGGAAGGTGCCGGCGCCCACGTGCAGCGTCAGGAAGGCGCGCCGCACGCCGGCGGCATCGAGCCGCGCGAACAGCGCATCGTCGAAATGCAGGCCCGCGGTGGGCGCGGCCACCGCGCCGGGACTGCGCGCGTAGACGGTCTGGTAGCGGGTCTCGTCGTAGGCGTCCGGGTCGTGCGTGATATACGGCGGCAGCGGCAGGCGGCCGTAGCGCTCGATCAGGTCCAGCGCCGGCTCGGGGAAGCGCAGCGTGAAGAACTGGTCCACGCGCGGGCCAACGGTGACGGCGAAGGCATCGTCGGCCAGGTGCAGCGTGCTGCCCTCGGCCGGGGTCTTGGA
Source organism: Cupriavidus sp. CPT47-8839-RL05A (assembly GCF_058792255.1). Taxonomy (NCBI): domain Bacteria; kingdom Pseudomonadati; phylum Pseudomonadota; class Betaproteobacteria; order Burkholderiales; family Burkholderiaceae; genus Cupriavidus; species Cupriavidus sp. CPT47-8839-RL05A. The sequence continues at coordinate 5,648 of NZ_JBYTEG010000013.1, forward strand.
GGCGCGCACCTGGGCCAGCACGGTGTGGCTGTCGACCACGCGCTCGACCAGCACCTCGATCTTGCCGCCGCTGGGCTTGTGGCCGAAGAAGCGCGCCTTGATCACGCGGGTGTCGTTGAAGACCAGCAGGTCGTCGGGACGCAGGTAGTCGATGATCTCGCTGAAGGCGCGGTCGACCATGCGCACCGCGTCGGCGGTGTCGGCCGGGGCCAGCCGTTCGACCACCAGCAGCCGGCTCGCGCTGCGGTCGGGCAGCGCGCTCTGGGCAATCAGTTCTGGCGGCAGCGGGAAATCGAAATCGGAAAGCGTCAACATCGTGGGAGCGGCGGGCTGCGCGATCCCATGCAGGCCGGAGCGGGGCACAAAACGGCACTCCGCTGCCCGTGGTGGCAGCCGGCATGGGTACAATCGGCGAATCCGATATTGTAAGGCCACGGGCGCGCTTGCCGCCGGGCCGGGCGTGATACCGGCTATTCGCCGGCGCCGCGCCAGCCAACCCCGCAGCACGAGAGCGACCGCTGCCAACTTTTTCGCCGATGCCCGGAACCGCCGCTGAACCGATCCACGACCCCGCCGACGCCGCCAAGGAAACGGCGGCGCCCGCGCGCGGCAAGGCCGGCGAAGCCAGGGGCAAGGCCGCCGCCTCCGGCACGTCCTCCGCGGCCGCGCGCCTGGCCAAGCTCGGCCTGCGCCGTCCCGTCGACCTGGTGCTGCACCTGCCGATGCGCTATGAGGACGAGACCACGCTGGCGCCGATCGCCGAGGCCATCCACCGCGCCGGGCTCGGGCTGCCGGCGCAGGTGGAGGGCGAGGTCATCTCCAACGAAGTCACGTTCCGGCCGCGCCGCCAGCTGGTGGTCAAGATCGCCGACGACAGCGGCGAGCTGACGCTGCGCTTCCTGAACTTCTACGGCAGCCAGACCAAGCAGATGGCCGAAGGCGTGCGCCTGCGCGTGCGCGGCGAGGTGCGCGGCGGCTTCTTCGGCGCCGAGATGGTCCACCCCACGGTGCGTCCGGTGGTGCCCGGCGAAGCGCTGCCTGACCGCCTGACGCCGGTGTATCCGTCCACCGCCGGCATCCCGCAGGCCTATCTGCGCAAGGCCATCGGCGGCACGCTGTCGCGCACGCCCATGCCCGAGACGCTGCCGCGGGCTGTGCTGGAGGGGCCGCTGGCACGCCTGCACCTGCGCCCGCTGGCTGACTGCCTGCGGTTGCTGCACGCGCCGCCGCCGCAGGAGAGCGAGGCCGCGCTGGCCGACCGCTCGCATCCGGCCTGGCAGCGCATCAAGTTCGATGAGCTGCTGGCGCAGCAGATCTCGCTGCGGCGCGCGCACGCGGCGCGCCGCGAAAAGACCGCGCCGACCATGCCGCGCCGCGAGGGCGGCCTGCTGACGCGCTTCCTGGCCGCGTTGCCGTTCCGGCTGACCGGGGCGCAGCAGCGCGTGGTCGAAGAAATCGCCGCCGACATGACGCGCCCGCACCCGATGCACCGGCTGCTGCAGGGCGACGCGGGCAGCGGCAAGACCATCGTCGCCGCGCTGGCAGCCTGCCAGGCGATCGATGCCGGCTACCAGGCCGCGCTGATGGCGCCCACCGAAATCCTGGCCGAGCAGCACTACCGCAAGCTGTCCGCATGGCTGGAGCCGCTGGGCGTGCCGGTGGCGTGGCTGGCCGGCAGCCAGAAGGCGCGCGACAAGCGCGAGGCCGTGGCGCGCGTGGAATCGGGCGAGGCGCAGCTGGTGATCGGCACCCACGCGCTGATCCAGGACACCGTGCGCTTTGCCAGGCTGGGGCTGTCGGTGGTCGACGAGCAGCACCGCTTCGGCGTGGCGCAGCGGCTGGCGCTGCGCGGCAAGGCCGGTGCCGCCGACGCCCCCGATTCAGCGGCAACCGCGGCCGAGACCGTGCCGCACCAACTGATGATGTCGGCCACGCCGATCCCGCGCACGCTGGCCATGACGTATTACGCCGACCTCGATGTCTCGGTGATCGACGAGCTGCCGCCCGGGCGCACCCCCATCGTCACGCGCCTGGTCAACGATGCGCGCCGCGACGAGGTGATCGCGCGCGTGCACCATGCCGCCGCCGAGGGGCGCCAGGTCTACTGGGTCTGTCCGCTGATCGAGGAAAGCGAGGCGCTGCAGCTGCAGACCGCGGTCGAGACCTATGAAACGCTGGTGGCCGCGCTGCCCGACCTGCGTGTGGGCCTGGTGCACGGGCGCCTGCCGCCGGCCGAGAAGGCCGCGGTGATGGACGACTTCAGCGCCAACCGCATGCAGGTGCTGGTGGCCACCACCGTGATCGAGGTGGGCGTGGACGTGCCCAATGCCTCGCTGATGGTGATCGAGCATGCCGAGCGCTTCGGCCTGGCGCAGCTGCACCAGCTGCGCGGGCGGGTGGGGCGGGGCAGCGCCGAATCGGTCTGCCTGCTGATGTACCAGGCGCCGCTGTCGCCGACCGCGCGCGAGCGCCTGGCGACCATGCGCGAGACCACCGACGGCTTCGAGATCGCCCGGCGCGACCTGGAAATCCGCGGCCCGGGCGAGTTCCTGGGCGCGCGCCAGTCCGGCGAAGCGATGTTGCGCTTTGCCGACCTGCAGACCGACGCGTGGCTGGTGGAATACGCGCAGGAGGCGGCCGAACTGATGCTGGCGCGCTACCCGGAAGCGGTGGAAGCGCACCTTTCGCGCTGGCTGGGCGGGCGCGAGCACTACCTCAAGGCTTGAGTGCGGGCTGGTTTTTCGACGGATGTGCGCCATCCAGCGCACCTGCCGGTTCGCTGCGGACAATTCGGGCTGGCGCTCTGACAGAAGCGGCAATCGAAGGTAAAATCTATCGCCTACCGGAAACTGATAAGTCATGACGCTCACCGAACTCAAGTACATCGTCGCCGTGGCGCGCGAGCGCCATTTCGGCCGGGCCGCCGAAGCCTGCTTTGTGTCGCAGCCGACGCTGTCGGTCGCGATCAAGAAGCTGGAAGACGAACTCAACGTGCAGATTTTCGAGCGCGGCACCTCCGAGGTGTCGGTGACGTCGGTCGGCGAGCAGATCGTGGCGCAGGCCCAGCGCGTGCTTGAACAGACCATGGCCATCCGCGAGATCGCCAAGCAGGGCAAGGACCCGCTTGCGGGTCCGTTGCGGGTGGGCGTGATCTACACCATCGGTCCGTACCTGCTGCCGTCGCTGGTCAAGCAGATGATCGAGACCGTGCCGCAGATGCCGCTGATGCTGCAGGAGAACTACACCCACAAGCTGATCGAGCTGCTCAAGCAGGGTGAGATCGACTGCGCGGTGATGGCCGAGCCGTTCGCGGATTCGGGCCTGACGGTGCGCCCGCTCTATGACGAGCCCTTTGTCGTCGCCGTGCCGCGCGGCCATCAGCTGGCGCAAGCGCGCTCCATCGACCCCGATGAACTGAAGCAGCAGACCATGCTGCTGCTGGGCAGCGGCCACTGCTTCCGCGACCATGTGCTGGGCGTGTGCCCGGAACTGTCGCGCTTCTCGCAGGCGGCCGACGGCATCCAGAAGACCTTCGAGGGCTCATCGCTGGAAACCATCCGCCATATGGTGGCCAGCGGGGTCGGCATCACCGTGCTGCCGCGCACCTCGGTGCCCGACCTGAAGGCCAAGGGCGACATGCTGTCCTATGTGCCGTTTGCCGATCCGGTGCCCGACCGGCGCGTGGTGCTGGCCTGGCGCAAGAGCTTCACCCGGCTGCCGGCGATGGAAGCGCTGGCCAACGCCGTGGCCGCGTGCGAGCTGGCCGGCGTGCGCAAGCTGGACGCCAAGGAGCTGGCCGAAGCGGCCTGATCTTCCTGCCCCCGCAGTACAGGCATTTCCCTCGGCCGCACCGGAGATTCCGCTGCGGCCGTTGTCATTTCCGGCCCCGCAACGGGGTATTTCACGGACCTGTCTTCGGGCGGTCACCTTCCGCTGCGATAAGTTGCAGGAATCCCAGATAGATTTGACCTAATACATAGGTATAAATAATTGAATTCTCAATTCGATAGATCGTTGGTAGGCTGACTCCTGTCGATGCAGATGGCATCGACCTGAGACAGGAACCAATGATGAGCACCAGCGCCCAGTTCTCTCCAGCAACAATCAACGGGCGCCCGTTTCCCCTCCGCATGGGGCGCTGCCTGCTCGATTGCCTTGCCTGCTATGCCGCCGCGCTCTGATGCGGCGTTCCCTTTCAGCCCACCCACAAAGAGGAAAAGATGAGCAAGAAGGACACCCTTACCACTGCCGCCGGCGCACCCGTCGCCGACAACCAGAACTCGCAGACGGCCGGTCCGCGCGGCCCGATGCTGCTGCAGGATGTCTGGTTCCTCGAAAAGCTGGCCCACTTCGACCGCGAGGTCATCCCCGAGCGGCGCGTGCATGCCAAGGGTTCGGGCGCCTATGGCACGCTCAAGATCACCCACGACATCACCAGGTACACCAAGGCTTCGGTCTTTGCCCAGGTCGGCAAGGAAACGCCGCTGTTCATCCGCTTCTCGACCGTGGCCGGCGAACGCGGCGCGGCCGATGCCGAGCGCGACGTGCGCGGCTTCTCGATCAAGTTCTACACCGATGAAGGCAACTGGGACGTGGTCGGCAACAACACCCCGGTGTTCTTCGTGCGCGACCCGCTCAAGTTCCCGGACTTTATCCACACGCAGAAACGCAATCCGCGCACCAACCTGCGCGACCCGATCGCGGTGTGGGACTTCTGGTCGCGCCATCCGGAATCGCTGCACCAGGTCACCATCCTGATGAGCGACCGCGGCCTGCCGCAGAACTACCGCCAGATCCACGGCTTCGGCTCGCACACGTACTCGTTCATCAACGCGAACAACGAGCGCTTCTGGGTCAAGTTCCACTTCAAGTCGCAGCAGGGCATCGCCAACTGGACCAATGAAGAAGCGGCCAAGGTCGTGGCAACGGACCGCGAAAGCGCGCAGCGCGACCTGTTCGAGAACATCGAGCAAGGCAATTTCCCGCGCTGGAACCTGCGCGTGCAGGTCATGCCGGAGGCCGATGCGGCCAGGTACCACATCAATCCGTTCGACCTGACCAAGGTCTGGCCGCACAAGGACTACCCGCTGATCGACGTGGGCGTGCTCGAGCTCAACCGCAACCCGGACAACTACTTTGCCGAGGTCGAGCAGGTGGCGATGAATCCGGCCAATATCGTGCCGGGCATCGGCTTCTCGCCCGACAAGATGCTGCAGGGGCGGCTGTTCTCGTACGGGGACACGCAGCGCTACCGCCTGGGGATCAACCACAACCAGATCCCGGTGAATGCGCCGAGATGCCCGTTCCACAACAGCTTCCACCGTGACGGCGCGATGCGCGTGGACGGCAACCAGGGCGGCAAGCTCAACTACGAGCCCAACCGCGAAGGCGCCTACGCCGCCAGCGAGCGCGCGATCGAGCCGCCGCTGGCACTGGATGGCGCCGCCGACCACTGGGACCACCGCGTCGACCCGGACTACTACAGCCAGCCCGGCGCGCTGTTCCGCCTGTTCGACGAAGGCCAGCGCCAGCGCCTGTTCGCCAATATCGCGGCAGCGATGCAGGGCGTGCCTGAGGCGATCGTGCGCGTGCAGCTGGAGCACTTCGCCAAGGCCGACCCGGCCTACGGCGAGGGCGTGAAGCGCGCGCTCAACCTGAAGTAAGCGGCAGCCTTGCGCGGCGCCCGTGGCGGGATGCCGCGTCGCGGAGAACGATGATGGCGATGATCCGGTTGTTTATCGAAGAGTGGCGGCAGCTGTGGCATGACGGGCACGACCAGCCCGGGCGCGCCGATGCCGCGCGGCTGCGCCACAAGCTGTGGCGCAAGGAAATCGGCGCTGCCGTGATCGTGCTCGGCGCAGCCGTGATGTTCAGCGAGGTGGCCCGGGGTTTGGCCGGGATTGCCGGCTAGTGCAATAATGCGGGTACTGCGCCGCCCAGCCCCAAAACATGGCAAGCCCGGCGGCGCCCCTCGTGGCTTTACCAGAACGGAGCGTATTTACCATGGCAAAGAAGAATGAGATGAGCGTGAATATCGGTATTTCCGACAAGGACCGCAAGAAGATCGCGGAAGGCCTGTCCAAGCTGCTGGCGGACACCTACACCCTCTACCTCAAGACCCATAATTTCCACTGGAACGTGACGGGTCCCATGTTCAATACGCTGCATCTGATGTTCGAGACCCAGTACACCGAACTGGCGCTCGCCGTGGACTCGATCGCCGAGCGTATCCGCGCACTGGGCTACCCGGCACCGGGCACCTACAAGGAGTACGCCCGCCTGTCGTCGATCGCGGAGGAAGAGGGCGTGCCCGAGGCCACCGAAATGATCCGCAAGCTGGTCGAAGGCCAGGAAGCCGTGGTGCGCACCGCGCGCTCGCTGTTCCCGGTGATCGACGCCGCCGGCGACGAACCGTCGGCCGACCTGCTGACCCAGCGCATGCAGACGCATGAAAAGACCGCGTGGATGCTGCGCGCGATGCTGGCCTGAGGCCAGCTGGCCACCTCCGGCTGCCCTTCAGTGGCGGCCGGCACTGCGCGTCGCAACCGTCCGGGCTGCGGCGCGTTTTCATTGAATCCTCCTTCCCGGATCCGCGCAGTGCAGACCCTCTCGCCGTTGCCCCCCACGCCCATGCTTGAACGCCTTTCCCTCTACGCGCGCCTGGTGCGCATCGACAAGCCGATCGGCACGCTGCTGCTGCTGTGGCCGACGCTGTGGGCCATGTGGATGGCCGCGGGCGGGCCGCCGGCGTGGGGGCTGTTCTGGATCTTCGTGGCGGGCACCTTCCTGATGCGCTCGGCTGGCTGCGCCATCAACGACTGGGCCGACCGCGACTTCGACAAGCACGTCAAGCGCACCAGGGAGCGGCCGCTGACCGCGGGCAAGATCGCCGCGTGGGAAGCGCTGGCCGTCGCCGCCGTGCTGGCGCTGGTGGCTTTTGCGCTGGTGTTGCCGCTCAATGCGCTGACCAAATGGCTGGCAGTGGTGGCGGCGGTGGTGGCGGGCACTTACCCGTTCTTCAAGCGCTTCTTTGCGATTCCGCAGGCTTATCTCGGCATTGCGTTTGGCTTTGGTATCCCGATGGCGTTTGCCGCGATCCAGGACCAGGTGCCGCCGGTGGCGTGGCTGATGCTGCTGGCCAATGTGTTCTGGGCGGTGGCGTATGACACGGCTTATGCGATGGTCGATCGTGACGACGACCTCCTGATCGGCATGAAGACTTCGGCCATTACCTTTGGCCGCTTCGACGTGGCGGCGATCATGCTCTGCTATGCCGCGTTCCTGGCGCTGATGGCGTGGGCGGGGGTGCTGCTGGGGCTGGGGTGGCCTTACTGGGTGGGGCTGGCGGCGGCTGCCGGTTGCGCCGGGTATCACTACACGCTGATTCGCGATCGGGACCGGATGCGGTGTTTCGCGGCGTTCCGGCATAACAACTGGCTGGGGGCCTGTGTGTTTGCGGGGACGGCGGTGGCTTATGCGATTCGCTGATTTACGCGATTGCTAACGGTCCGCTACCGGTTTGCCCCCCTCTCCCGCTTGCGGGAGGGGAGCGTTCACAAAGGGCGGCGGCCAGGTCAGAGCGCCTGTGGTCTGCCCGCCCCTCAATCCTTCCCGAACTCCGCCCCCATCTCCTTGCCCCGCGCCGCGGCAGCATGCATCGCGCGCACGAAGGCATCACCAATGCCCGAAGCTTCCATCGCCGTCAGCGCCGCGTAGGTCGTGCCGCCCTTGGACGTCACGCGCTCACGCAGCGTCGACACCGGCTCGGAAGACTGCCCGGCCAGGGTAGCAGCGCCACGGAAGGTCTCGACCGCCAGTTCGCGGCCTTGCTCCGCCGTCAGGCCCAGCTCGGTGGCGGCGCGTTCCATCGCCTCGATAAAGTAGAAGACATAGGCCGGCCCACTGCCGGAAATGGCGGTGACCGCATCGATCTGGTCATCCCCATCCACCCACACGCACTTGCCGACGGCCTCAGCCACCGCGCTGGCGATCGCGCGGTCTTCGGCCGACAGCCCGGCCGGCGCGGCCAGCCCGGTCATGCCCATGCCCGCCAGCGCCGGCGTATTCGGCATCGCCCGCACCAGCCGTGTGCGCCCGTCCAGCCAGCGCTCCATGTCCTGCAGCCGGATGCCGGCGGCCACGCTGATCACCAGGTTGCCCTTGCCGCTGGCCGGCAGGATTGGGAGCAGCTGCGCCGCGGCGTCGCGGAACTGCTGCGGCTTGACCGCCAGCACCAGCACGTCGCTGGCGCCGAAGGCGGCGTCCGGCGCGCCGGCGGCGTGCACGCCGAGGTCGCGCGCCAGGCGTTGCTGGGCCTCGGGGAAGGGGTCGACCACGCGGATCGAGCCGGCCGGCACGCCGCGGGCGATCAGGCCGCCGATCAGTGCGGTGGCCATGTTGCCGCCGCCGAGAAAGCCAAAGGTAAGGGTATCGAGCATGGGGATCCGTTGGGGGCTTGGAGGGAATGGACTGGGCGCGCCGGGCTACGGGTACTGGCGCGCTCCGAAAATGGCGGTGCCGATCCGCACCAGCGTGGCGCCCTCGGCGATGGCGGCTTCCATGTCGCCCGACATGCCCATCGACAGCGTGTCGAGGTCCAGGCCGTCGGCGCGCAGCGCCTGCAGCATGGCGCGCATGGCCGCGAATGGGCGGCGCTGCGCGGCGGGTTCGTGCTCGGGCTCCGGGATGGCCATCAGCCCGCGCAGGCGCAGGCCGGGCAGCGCGGCGACGGCATGTGCCAGTGCGGGTACCTCTGCCGGGGCGACGCCGCTCTTGCTGGCTTCGCCGCTGATATTGACCTGGATGCAGACCTGCAGCGCCGCCATGCCGGCCGGGCGCTGGGCCGACAGCCGCTCGGCGATCCTGAGCCGGTCGACGGCGTGCACCCAGTCGAAATGCTCCGCCACCAGGCGGGTCTTGTTGCTCTGCAGCGGGCCGATGAAATGCCATTGCAGGCGGTGGCGCAGGTCGGCCAGCGCGGCGATCTTGTCGACGCCTTCCTGGACGTAGTTTTCGCCGAAAGCGACCTGTCCGGCGGCGTATGCGGCCCTTATGCGGTCGGGGGGAGCGGTCTTGGAAACCGCCAGCAGGGCGATGTCCGCGGGCTGTCTGCCGGCTTGTTGTGCGGCCGCCGCGATGCGCTGGTGAACGGCTTGCAAGTTGGCGGCAATTACAGACATAATCCGGCGAACATACAAAAGAAAGTACGCAAAGTACTGATAACTAGGGTGGGGTCATTATAGATGGACATCGCGCAGCTATTGGCTTTCGCTGTCAAGAACAAGGCGTCTGATCTTCATCTCTCCGCGGACATGCCGCCGATGGTGCGGATCCACGGCGACATGCGCCGGATCAACATCGCCTCGATGACGCACAAGGATGTCCACGCCATGGTGTACGACATCATGAGCGATACCCAGCGCAAGGCCTACGAAGAACGCCTCGAAATCGATTTCTCGTTCGAGATCGCCGGCCTGTCCCGCTTCCGGGTCAATGCCTATAACACCCAGCGCGGCGCCGCCGCGGTGTTCCGTACCATTCCCTCCAAGGTGCTCACGCTCGAAGAGCTGCGCGCGCCCGCGGTGTTTGCCGACCTGTGCATGAAGCCGCGCGGGCTGGTGCTGGTGACGGGCCCGACCGGCTCGGGCAAGTCCACCACGCTGGCGGCGATGGTCGACCATCGCAACGAAAGCGACATGGGCCACATCCTCACGGTGGAGGACCCGATCGAATTCGTGCACAGCTCCAAGAAGAGCCTGATCAACCAGCGCGAGCTGGGGCCGCACACGCATTCGTTTGCCAACGCGTTGCGCTCGGCACTGCGTGAAGACCCGGACGTGATCCTGGTGGGTGAGCTGCGCGACCTGGAAACCATCCGCCTGGCGCTGACCGCGGCCGAGACCGGCCACCTGGTCTTCGGCACGCTGCACACCAGCTCAGCAGCCAAGACCATCGACCGCGTGGTCGATGTGTTCCCGCCCGAAGAGAAGGACATGGTGCGCACCATGCTGTCGGAATCGCTGGAGGCGGTGATCTCGCAGACGCTGCTGAAGACGCGCGACGGCAATGGCCGCACCGCCGCGCACGAGATCATGATCGCCACGCCCGCGATCCGCCACCTGATCCGCGAGAACAAGATCGCGCAGATGTACTCGATGATGCAGACCAGCAGCGGGCTGGGCATGCAGACGCTGGACCAGTGCCTGTCTGACCTGATCAAGCGCAGCGTCATCAGCTACAACGACGCGCGCGCCATCGCCAAGAACCCCGACGCGTTCATGGGCTGAGGCCCGCTCCCCAGCAGGACACCGCCATGCTCGATCGCGAATCCGCCGCCAAGTACATCAACGACCTGCTGGAGCTGATGGTCAGCAACCGCGGCTCGGACCTGTTCATCACCTCTGACTTCCCGCCGGCGATCAAGGTCGACGGCAAGATCAAGCCGGTGTCGCAGCAGCCGCTGAACCCGACCCAGGCGCTGGGCCTGGTGCGCTCGGTGATGAACGAGCGCCAGGTGCAGGACTTCGACACCAGCCGCGAATGCAATTTCGCGATCACCGCGCCCAAGGCCGGGCGCTTCCGCGTGTCGGCCTTTATCCAGCAGGGCAAGGCCGGCATGGTGGTGCGCACCATCAATACGCGCATTCCCTCGGTGGCCGACCTGGACCTGCCGGCGACGCTGCATGAGGTGGTGATGGCCAAGCGCGGGCTGGTGATCGTGACCGGCGCCACCGGCTCGGGCAAGTCGACCACGCTGGCGGCAATGCTGGATCACCGCAACGCGCATTCGTACGGCCATATCATCACCATCGAGGATCCGATCGAGTACGTGCATGCGCACCAGAACTGCATCGTCACGCAGCGCGAGGTCGGCATCGATACCGAGTCCTGGCACGTGGCGCTGAAAAACACGCTGCGCCAGGCGCCCGACGTGATCCTGATCGGCGAAATCCGCGACCGCGAGACCATGGAGTACGCGATGCAGTACGCCGAGACCGGCCACCTGTGCCTGGCCACGCTGCACGCCAACAATGCCAACCAGGCGATCGACCGCGTGGTCAACTTCTTCCCCGAGGAAAAACGCCAGCAGCTGCTGATCGACCTGTCGCTGAACCTGAAGGCGATGATCTCGCAGCGCCTGCTGCCGCGCGCCGGCAAAAAGGGGCGGGTGCCGGCGGTGGAGATCATGATCGGCACGCCGCTGGTGGCCGACCTGATCTTCAAGGGCGAGATCCACGAGCTCAAGGAAGTCATCAAGAAGTCGCGTGAGCAGGGCATGGTCTCGTTCGACCAGGCGCTGTTCGACCTGTACGAGGAAGGCAAGATCACCTACGAGGACGCGCTGCGCAACGCCGACTCGCTTAACGACCTGCGCCTGATGATCAAGCTGCACAGCGCGAGCGCCAAGGACACCGACCTGGGTGCCGGCACCGAGCATCTCAATGTCATCTGATTCGTGCACGGCGATGCGCATGGCGTTATGCTTGGGCCACGCAAGGGCCAGTTCCGGCCCCAGGAGTCTGCCATGAGCAATGTCTACCAGTTCGAAGCCAACTCGCTGGCCGGCCAGCCGGTACCGCTGTCGCAGTTCCAGGGCAAGGTGATGCTGGTCGTCAACACCGCCAGCGAATGCGGGTTCACGCCGCAGTACGAGGGCCTGCAGAAGCTCTACGACGAATACCACGAGCGCGGCCTGGAGGTGCTGGGCTTCCCGTGCAACCAGTTCGGCAAGCAGGAGCCGGGCGATGCGCAGCAGATCGGCCAGTTCTGCGAAACGCGCTTTGCGGTGCGCTTCCCGATGTTCGCCAAGATCGACGTGAACGGTGCCGACGCCCATCCGCTGTACCAGTGGCTGACCACGGAAAAGCGTGGCGTGCTCGGTACCCAGGGCATCAAATGGAATTTCACCAAGTTCCTGCTGCGCCGCGACGGCACGGTGTTCAAGCGCTATGCGCCGACCACCAAGCCCGACGAGCTGCGCGCCGATATCGAGATGCTGCTGTCCGACCCGGCCGCCTGAACAGTACTAGGTGCCGCTGGCGCGCACCGCGCGCAGGAAACCGTTGAGCGAGCGGTCGGGCGTTTCGTGGAAATGGTCGTCCAGCATGCGGATGGCGCGGCAGCGGTCCAGCCGGAAGCTGCGATAGTCCGAGCGCGTGGTGCACCACGTCGCCAGCAACCAGGCATTGCCCCAGAAGAACAGGCCCAGCGGCATCACCACGCGTTCGGTGATGCGCTGCTGCACGTCGCAATAGTCGAGCAGCAGCAATTTCTGTTCGCCCAGCGCGCCGTGCACCACGTCGAAGGCCTCGCGCACATGCGCCTGGTTGACGTATTCCGGCGCGAACACGCGGCTTTGCTGCGCCGCCAGCCGGCGCGGCGGCGGCAGCGCGGCCATCAGTTTTTCCAGCGCGGGATCGGCCGCGGCGGCCAGCGCGCCGCCGCCCCAGGCTTTCAGGAGGCGCAGGCCGGCGACCAGCGCTTCGACTTCCATGGCGGTGAACATCAGCGGCGGGACATCGAAGTCGGCGCGCAGCCGGTAGCCGATGCCGGCCTCGCCCTCGACCGGCACGCCTGACAGCGACAGCGCCTGGATATCACGGTAGACGGTGCGTTCCGACACCCCGAGCCGCTGCGCCAGCAGCGCCGCCGTGGTCAGGCGGCGGCCGCGCAGCACCTGCACGATCTGGAACAGGCGGTCGGCGCGGCGGCTCATCGGGGGCGGCTTGCCATCGGGGTCAACCGGCCACGGGCTCGTGCAGCCCGATGCGGTTGCCTTCGCTGTCGGTGATATGGGCGATGCGGCCGATCTCGCCCGGCAGGCGCAGCGGCCCGAACACGGTCTTGCCGCCGGCGCGCGCGGCGCGCTCCAGCAGCACATCCAGTTCCGGCGCATGCAGGTACGGCACCGCGCCGTAGTAGTTGCTGGGGCGATAGCCCTCGCCGGCGACCAGCGCGCCGCCCGGGTCGGGGTGGGGGAACACCGCCATGTCGACCTGGCTCATGGTCTCGCGGCGCAACTGGATATTGAACACCTGCTCGTAGAAGCCGACCGCGCGGCTCATGTCGACGACGGGGATTTCCAGCCAGTTAATCAGACGGTTGCTCATGACAGACTCCTTGGTTCCAGGTGAAGGGGAGTGGGGAGTTCGCATCATGCGCGGGGGCTGCTGACAGCGTGCTGTCAGGAGCGTGTCAGTGTGGCATCCACGCCGCCATCACCGGCACCATGATCGCCGTCAGCACGCCGTTCAGGCCCATGCCCAGCGCGGCAAAGGCGCCGGCTTCCTGGTTGACCTGGAAGGCGCGCGCGGTGCCGATGCCGTGGGCCGCCACGCCGGTGGCGAAGCCGCGCACGCTGTAGTCGCGGATGCGCAGCAGGTTCAGCACGCTGGTGGCGCTGACCGCGCCGATGATGCCGGTTGCCATCACCAGCACCGCCGTCAGCGAGGGCAGCCCGCCGATCTTCTCGGCCACGCCCATGGCGATCGGGATCGTCACCGACTTGGGCGCGAGCGAGCGCACGGTCTCGGGCGATGCGCCCAGCAGCCAGGCAATTCCCACCGCCGACACCACCGCCACCACCGAGCCCGCCACCAGTCCTGCCAGCAGCGGGAACACATGGGTGCGCAGCTTGGGCAGCTGCAGGTACAGCGGCACCGCCAGTGCCACCGTGGCCGGCCCCAGCAGGAAGTGCACGAACTGCGCGCCGTCGAAGTAGGTCTTGTAGGGCGTGCCGGTGACGGTCAGCACCGTGACCAGCAGCGCCACCGCGATCATCACCGGGTTGGCCAGCGGCGAGAAGCGCGAACGCTCATAGATGCGGAAGGCAAAGACGTAGGCCAGCAGCGTGGCGGTCAGCCCGACCAGCGGGCTCGCGGCCAGGTAGACCCAGATCTCGTTGAGGCGGGGCGTGATCATGCCTGCTCTCCTTTCGCATCGGCGGGAGGCGTGTCCGGCGTATCGGAGCGCTTGCGCATCAGCATGCGCGTGACCACGGCGGTGGTGGCGATGGCCAGCCAAGTGGACACTACCAGCGCCACCAGGATCGGCATCCATTCGCCCTCGATGCGGTTGGCATGGACCATGATGCCTACGCCGGCCGGCACGAACAGCAGCGACAGGTGCTTGAGCAGCTCAGTGGTGGTGCCCTGGATGATGGGCAGCAGGCGGTCGTCGAAGACGAGCCAGCCGAACAGCAGGATCATGCCCAGCACGGGGCCGGGCACCGGCAGGGTCAGGGCGTAGCTGATCACCTCACCGATGGACTGGAAAACCAACAGGATTGCAAAGGTCTGGAGCATGGGGGCGTGGCGTTTGGTCGCAGGTGCGCGGCGCGCGTCCGGAAGGGATGCGCGCTGCCGCCCATGCTGCCCGCCCGCGCTAGCCGAGCATCTTGTCGACCAGTTCGATCCAGTGCATCACCGGGGTGCCGGTGCCGCCCTGCAGGTGCGAGATGCAGCCGATATTGGCCGAGACGATGGCTTCGGGCTGCGTGGCCTGCAGTTTGGCGAGCTTGTCGTCGCGCAGGCGGTAGGCCAGTTCCGGCTGCAACACCGAATAAGTGCCCGCCGAGCCGCAGCACAGGTGGCTGTCAGCGCAGAGTTTGACTTCGACGCCGAGGCCGGTCAAGAGCGCTTCGACTTTGCCGCGGATCTGCTGGCCGTGCTGCAGCGTGCAGGGCGGGTGGTAAGCCACGCGCCGGTTGTCGCGCGGGACCGCGCCGGCCAGGGTGTGCAGCTCGTCGGCAAAGTCCGGCAAGACTTCGGACAGGTCGCGCGTCAGTGCCGAGACGCGGCGGGCGCGCTCGGCGTACTTCGGATCGTTGCGCAGCAGGTGGCCGTAGTCCTTGACCATCGCGCCGCAGCCCGAGGCGGTCATCACGATGGCCTCGGCGCCGTCCTCGATATGCGGCCACCAGGCATCGATATTGCGGCGCATATTGTCGAGGCCGCCGTCGTGGTCGCCGGTGTGGAAGCGGATCGCGCCGCAGCAGCCGGCTTCGCGCGCCACCAGCAGTTGTACGCCGACACGGTCGAACACACGCGCAGTTGCGGCATTGATGTTGGGCGACATTGCCGGCTGCACGCAGCCGTCGAGCAACAACATCTTGCGTGCATGCGCATTGCGCGGCCACGTGCCGGGCGCGGTGGTGCTGGACAGCGCCGGCACCTTGTTGCGCAGCGTGCCCGGCAGCAGCGGGCGCACCATCTGGCCCAGGCGCAGCGCCGTGCCGAACAGCGCCGGGCGCGTCAGCCCCTCGCGCAGCACCCAGCGCGCGATGCGCTCGCGGGCGGGGCGCTGCACGCCTTCGGCCTCGAGCTTGTCGTCGACCAGCTTGCGGCCGATATCGACCAGGCGGCCGTAGCGCACGCCCGACGGGCAGGTCGATTCGCAGTTGCGGCAGGTCAGGCAGCGGTCCAGGTGCAGGCGCGTGCTTTCGGTGATGGCATGGCCTTCCAGCACCTGCTTCATCAGGTAGATGCGCCCGCGCGGGCCGTCCAGCTCATCGCCGAGCAACTGGTAGGTGGGGCAGGTGGCGGTGCAGAAGCCGCAATGCACGCAGTTGCCGACGATGGATTTGGCTTCCTCGCCTTCGGGCGTGTTGCGAAGAAAATCGGCCAGGTTCGTTTGCATGGTGTGGGGAGGTTGTGCCGGGGGATGCCTGGACGTGCCGGATCAGAGCCCGGGGTACATGCGCTGCGGGTTGAAGATGCCGGCCGGGTCGAAGGTCTCTTTCAGGCGGCGGTGGATCGCGGCCAGCGGCGAGGCCAGCGGCGTGAACACGCCCACTGACTTGTCGCCGTTGCGGAACAGCGTGGCATGGCCGCCGGCGGCCTGCGCCACGGCGCGCACGCTTTCGGCATCGGTCTTGTCAGTGCCGTCCTCGGGCAGCCACCAGCGCTGGCCGCCGCCCCATTCGATCAGCTGTGGGCCGGGCAGCTCCAGCGGCGCGGCGATGGTGGGCACCGCCAGGCGCCACAGCGCGCGGCCCGCCTGGGCGGGGGCGAAGAACGGGTGGGTCTGCTCGCGCAGCGATTGCCACAGCGCCGCGGCTTCCGCAGCGTCCACGCGCTCGCCGCCCAGCCTGGCGCAGGCGGCGCGCACGGCGGCGGTGGCGCCGGCCAGGCGCACGTGAAGCACGCCCGCGTGCCAGGCCGAAGACGCCAGCGGCAGCGGCTGGCCGCCCCAACGGTTCAGGTGCTCGATGGCATCGGCCTGCGCCAGCTCGAAGCGCAGGGTGGCCTCGTCGAACGGTGCCGGCAGCACCTTGACCGACACTTGCAGGATCAGCCCGAGCGTGCCGAGCGAGCCCGCCAGCAGCCGCGACACGTCATAGCCCGCCACGTTCTTCATCACCTGGCCGCCGAAGTCCATCACCTCGCCGCGGCCGTCCATCAGCTGCGCGCCCAGCATGAAGTCGCGCAGCGCGCCCGCCGTTTGCCGGCGCGGGCCCGACAATCCCGCGGCCACGGCGCCGCCCAGCGTCGCGGTGCTGGGCTGGCCCGGCAGTGCGAAATGGGGCGGCTCGAAGGCCAGCATCTGGCGCTTCTCGGCCAGCGCCGCCTCGATCTCGGCCAGCGGCGTGCCGCAGCGCGCGGTGATCACCAGTTCGGCCGGGTCGTAGTCGACGATGCCGGCATAGGCGCGCGTGTCCAGCAGCTGGCCCGCGGCGGGCTGGCCGTAGAAGTCCTTGCTGCCGCCGCCGTGCAGCCGCAGCGCGGTGCGGGTCTCGGTGGCTTGCCTGACGGCGTCGCGGATGGCGTCGAGGGTGGCTTGCATATGCGTCGTGGGGTAGGGAAGGCCGGCTCAGGAGCCGGCAGGCCCGCCGGGCACTTCCGGCCGGTCGTTCTGGTATTCGGGCAGCTGGCTGCCGCAATGCTTGCAGTAGCCGGCGTCGGGTTCGTGGCCCTCGGTCAGGCAATGGGTGCAGGTGCGCGTGGTGAGCGGCCGCTTCAGGATGCTGGCGGCCAGCTCGGCGCCGACGATGCCGGTGGGGAAGGCGATGATGCCGTAGCCCAGCAGGATGGTCAGCGAGGTGATGAACTGCCCCAGCGGGGTCTTGGGCACCATGTCGCCGAAGCCCGTGGTGGTCAGCGTCACCACCGCCCAGTACATGCTGACCGGGATGCTGGTGAAGCCGTGCTGCGGGCCTTCCACCACGTACATCACCGTGCCCAGGATCACCGTGATGATGAACACCGTGCCCAGGAACACGAAGATCTTGCGGCGGCTGTTGACCAGCGCGCGGTACAGGATCTCGGCTTCCTCGAAGTACACGGTCAGCTTCAGGATCCGGAACACGCGCAGCAGCCGCAGCAGGCGCACGTCGATCAGGAAATGCAGCTCGGGCAGGAAGAAGGCCAGCCAGGTCGGCATGATCGAGATGAAGTCGATGATGCCGTAGAAGCTGAACACATAGCGCCACGGCCGGCGCACCACCAGGATGCGCATCACGTACTCAGCCGTGAAGAACAGCGTGAACATCCATTCCAGCACGGTGAACGCCAGCCCCAGGCGGTTGTTCACCGCGGGCAGGCTGTCGAGCATCACCACCATCACGCTGGCGACGATGGCCAGCAGCAGCGCGACATCGAAGAGCCGGCCCTCGCGGGTATCGGCCTCGAAGATGATGGTGTACCAGCGCTGGCGCCAGCCGGTCTCGGGCTGGCCCAGGCGCTCGCGGACGAACGCTTCCTGCTGCTGGCGTCGGCGTGGATTGGACATGGCGTGGCTCAGAAGCGCGGCAGTTCCGGGTGCGGCAGCAGGCCCCGCTTCACATGCATCTTGCCGTACTCCGCGCAGCGCGCCAGCGTGGGGATGGCCTTGTCCGGGTTGAGCAGCCGCGCCGGGTCGAAGGCGGCCTTGACGCCGAAGAAGGCGTCGCGCTCGGCGGGCGAGAACTGCACGCACATCGAGTTGAGCTTCTCCACGCCCACGCCGTGCTCGCCGGTGACGGTGCCGCCCAGTTCCACGCAGGTTTCCAGGATGTCGGCGCCGAACAGCTCGGCGCGGTGCCATTGGTCCTGGTCCGCGCCATCGAACAGCACCAGCGGGTGCATGTTGCCGTCGCCGGCATGGAACACGTTGATGCAGCGCAGGCCGTACTTTTGCTCCATGGCTTCGATGCGCCTGAGCAGCGTGCCGATGTGCTTGCGCGGGATGGTGCCGTCCATGCAGTAGTAGTCCGGCGAGATCCGGCCGGCGGCGGGGAAGGCGTTCTTGCGGCCGCTCCAGAAGCGCAGGCGCTCGGCTTCGTTCTGCGAGACCACGATGCGGGTGCAGCCCGATGCCGTCAGCACCGCGCTCATGCGTTCGATTTCCTCGGCCACTTCTTCCGGGGTGCCGTCGGATTCGCACAGCAGGATGGCGGCGGCATCCAGGTCATAGCCCGCATGCACGAACTGCTCGACCGCGGCGGTGGCGGGCTTGTCCATCATTTCCAGTCCGGCCGGGATGATGCCGGCGGCGATCACGTCCGCCACCGCATTGCCGCCTTTCTCGACATCGTCGAAGCAGGCCATGATCACCTGCGCCAGCTGCGGCTTGGGGATCAGGCGCACCGTGACCTCGGTGACCACGGCCAGCATGCCTTCGGAGCCGATCAGCACGGCCAGCAGGTCCAGGCCCGGCGAGTCGGGGGCCTCGGAGCCGAACACCACCACCTCGCCCTCCATCGTCACCGCGCGCACGCGCAGCACGTTGTGCACGGTGAGGCCGTACTTCAGGCAGTGCACGCCGCCGGAGTTCTCGCTGACGTTGCCGCCGATGGTGCAGGCGATCTGCGAGGACGGGTCCGGCGCGTAGTACAGGTTGTGGGGTGCGGCGGCGTCGGAGATTGCCAGGTTGCGCACGCCCGGCTGGACCACCGCGGTGCGCGAGTACGGATCGACCGACAGGATGCGCTTGAACTTGGCCAGCGACAGCACCAGGCCCTCGGCGATCGGCATGGCGCCGCCCGACAGGCTGGTGCCGGCGCCGCGCGGCACCACCGGCACGCCCAGCTTGTGGCACAGGCGCAGGATCGCGCAGACCTGTTCCTCGGTGTCGGGCAGGGCCACGGCCATCGGCACCTGGCGGTACGCGGCCAGGCCGTCGCATTCATAGGGGACGGTGTCTTCCGGCTTCCACAGCAGCGCGGCATCCGGCAGGATCTGCGCCAGGCCGGCCAGCAGCGCGCTGCGGCGGCCTTCGGCCGTGGCATGGGCGCCGTCGGGGGCGATGGTTTGGGCTTCGTGCGGGGCATTCATGAACGACTCCTGTGGGGCCTCCTGGATGGCGGCCGGTGCGCGGCCTGCCGGTCGCGGCAATGCAGGGCCTGCCGCGGGGGACGGGTGACTATAGCGCAGGGCACCTGGCACGGGCACCACGGGACACGTGAATTCCGCATGGCAGGCCGATCAAAAATGCTCATCATGGCTGCGCGGGAAATCACTCCTGGCAGGCGGCGCAAGTCCAGCGTACACCGCAGCGCGGGTGCAGGGAAGGCGGTCCGGCCGGACTCAGCGTGCCGGCGGCTGCGGCAGGAAGCAGACCATGTCGAGCTTGTCGTGGAAGTGCGGCGCGACGTACAGCGCATCCGGCTCCAGCCCCGTGCGCACGAAGCCGAGCGACTCATACAGCCGCACCGCGCCCGCGCTGCCGGCATTGACGCACAGTGTCACCTGGCGCACGCCCGGCATGGCGGCGGCCTGTTCCATGGCCCGCTCCATCAACGCGCGGCCGAGCTTGCGGTCGCGCCAGCCCGGGGCCACGTACATGCCCCAGATAAAGGCCTTGTGCCGGTGCTTGGCGTTTTCCTCGCGCATCACCCCGACCACGCCGGCCAGCGCGCTGCCATCGCTGCCGTCGACAAAGGCGCCGAATACGGCCTTGCCCTCGGTCGCGGCCAGGCGCCCGGCGACGACTTCCAGCGGCCGGTCCT
This sequence comes from Cupriavidus sp. CPT47-8839-RL05A, assembly GCF_058792255.1. Lineage (NCBI taxonomy): Bacteria > Pseudomonadati > Pseudomonadota > Betaproteobacteria > Burkholderiales > Burkholderiaceae > Cupriavidus > Cupriavidus sp. CPT47-8839-RL05A. The sequence continues at coordinate 25,572 of NZ_JBYTEG010000013.1, forward strand.
GTTCCTCTTCCAGGCTGGAAGCGAAGGCTTCCGGCGCTTCGGCCAGGCCGCGCAGCCGCAGCGCCTGGAAGGCGGCGGCATCGGCGGGGGTCAGCAAGCGGATTTCCATGAGGTCGGTCTCCTACCAGTCCAGGCTCAGCAGCCAGTCGACGAAATAGCGCGCCTCGGGCTTGAGCGGGGCCTGTTCGCGCTCGACGATGTAGTAGCCGTGCGGCGAGACCGATTCCACATCCAGCAGCCGCACCATCTGCCCCAGCGACAGCCAGTGCCGTGCCATGCGCTGGCGCACCAGCGCCACGCCCTGGTTGGACGCGATCGCCTCCAGCATCAGGCCGATGTCATTGAACTGCGGTCCGGTTTGCGGCTCGGCCCAGTCCAGCCCGGCAGTCTCGAACCACGGCTTCCACGGCTCCAGCGGACTGCGCAGCAGCACCAGGCCGTGCAGGTGCTCGGGCTTGGTGATGGCGCGGCCGTTGACGCGCTCGTAGTACTCGCGCCCGCACGCCGGGAACACCGGCTCGACCAGCAGCCGGGTGGTCTTCAGGTCGGGGTAGCGGCCGGTGCCGTAGCGGATCTCGACATCGGTGTCCTCGGCCTTGACGTCCAGGAACGGGATCGCCAGGTGCAGCTCGAGGTCGATATGCGGATACAGCGCGCCGAACTCAGGCAGGCGCGGCACCAGGTGCTGGCGCCCGAAGGTGGGCGGGATCGCCACCCGCAGCCGGGTGCGCAGCTTGTTGTATTCGGGCCGCGCCAGTTCGTTGAGCGACTTGAGCGCGTCCTGCACGTTGCGCAGGTAGCGCGTGCCGGCGGCGGTCAGCCGCAGCGCCGCGTTGGCGCGCACGAACAGGTCTTCGCCCCACAGCTCCTCAAGATTCTTGATGCGGTGCGAGACCGCGCTGGGCGTGACCGACAGCTCTTCGGCCGCGCGCGCGAAGCTGCCCAGGCGCGCCGCTGCCTCGAACGCGATCAGCAGGTGCAGCGGCGGGACGCGGTTGAACATCGAGGCCATCTGCCCGGTACGCCTTACTGCGTGCCCGCGCGCGTGGCGCTGAAGATCTTGCCCGGGTTCAGGATGTGGTTGGGGTCCAGCGCGTCCTTGATCGCGCGCATCAGGTCGAGCGCGTCCTCGCCGTGTTCTTCCACCAGGAAGCGCTGCTTGTGCAGGCCCACGCCGTGCTCGCCGGTGCAGGTGCCGCCCATCGCCAGCGCGCGCTCGACGATGCGCTGGTTGATGGCCTCGGCCTCGGCCATCTCTTCGGGCTTGTCGGGGTCGACCAGGATCGCCACGTGGAAGTTGCCGTCGCCGACATGGCCGACGATGGGGCAGGGCAGCGCCGAGGCGTTCAGGTCCTTCTCGGTCTCGGTGACGCAGTCGGCCAGGCGCGAGATCGGCACGCACACGTCGGTGGTCACCGACTTGCAGCCCGGCTTGAGCTGCAGCATGGCGAAGTAGGCGGTATGGCGCGCGTTCCACAGCCGGCTGCGGTCTTCCGGGCGGGTGGCCCACTCGAAGCCCTGGCCGCCGTGCTCGGCGGTGATCTGCTGCACGGTCTCGGCCTGCTCGCGCACGCCGGCCTCGGTGCCGTGGAATTCGAAGAACAGGTGCGGGGTCTCGGGCAGGGTCAGGTTGTCGTGGCGGTTGATGGCGCGGATCGCCAGCGCATCGACGAACTCCACGCGCGCCACCGGCACGCCCAGCTGGATGGTCTGGATCACCGCCTGCACCGCGCTGCCCATGCTGGGGAAGGCGCACACCGCGGCGGAGATCGCTTCCGGCTGCGGGTAGAGCCGCACCGTCACCTCGGTGATGATGCCGAGCGTGCCTTCGCTGCCGATAAAGAGCCGGGTCAGGTCGTAGCCCGCCGCCGACTTGCGCGCCTGCGTGCCGGTGCGGACCACGCGGCCGTCGGCGGTCACCACCGTCAGCGCCAGCACGTTCTCGCGCATGGTGCCGTAGCGCACCGCGTTGGTCCCGGAGGCGCGCGTGGCGCACATGCCGCCCAGCGAGGCGTCGGCGCCCGGGTCGATCGGGAAGAACAGGCCGGTGTCCTTGATTTCCTGGTTCAGTTGCTTGCGCGTGACGCCCGGCTGCACGGTCACGGTCAGGTCCTCGGGCTGCACCGCCAGCACGCGGTTCATCTGCGACAGGTCCAGGCTGATGCCGCCTGCCACCGCCAGCAGATGGCCTTCCAGCGACGAGCCGGCGCCATACGGGATCAGCGGCACGCCATGCTGGTTGCACAGGCGCGCCACCTCGGCCACTTCCTCGGTGCTGTGGGCGAAGACCACGGCATCGGGCACGGCTGGCGGGAACGGGGATTCGTCGCGGCCGTGGTGTTCGCACACGCCTGCGGAGGTGGTGAAGCGGTCGCCGAAGCGCGCCGCCAGGGCTTCGCTGAAGGCGGGCGGCAGCGGACGGCGGGCGAGGGTGGCGGGCGGCGTGGGGTGGTTCATGCGGGTCTCCGGCGGGTCGGCGCTACGGTGGTGCCGGCGGCGGCAGTCCGGAGCAAGCTCCGGTCTGGCCGGCAGGGGCGCGACCCGGTTATCGAATGGACGATGAATGGGGTACCGGCATTCTACGCCGCGCGGCGGCTCATGCACCCTGGCGGGGCACGCCGGCGGCCGGCGGCCGGCAGGTACTGGCCGATAGCCGCACAGCAAGCGCCGGGACACAAGCGCTTGGCCCGCCGAGGCGGTCCGGCGCGATAATGCATCTTTCCCTTGGCGCCTCGCGTTGCAGGGCGGACCACGACTACCACACGCTTACGAGGAGACCGGCATGGGCAACCGCCTGTCCAAGATTGCCACCCGCACCGGCGACGCCGGCACCACCGGCCTGGGCGACGGCAGCCGCATCGGCAAGGCCAGCCTGCGCATCGCCGCCATCGGCGACGTCGACGAACTCAACTGCCACGTCGGCGTGCTGCTGACCGAGGCCCTGCCGGACGACGTGCGCGCCGCCCTGCTGCATATCCAGCACGACCTGTTCGACCTGGGTGGCGAGCTGTCCATCCCGGGCTACACCCTGCTCAAGCCTGAGCAGGTGGTGCAGCTCGACACCTGGCTCGCCGACTACAACGCCAACCTGCCGCGGCTGGCCGAATTCATCCTGCCCGGCGGCAGCCGCGCCGCGGCGCAGGCCCATGTCTGCCGCACCGTGTGCCGCCGTGCCGAGCGCGCGCTGGTGGCGCTGGGCGCGGCCGAGCCGCTGAACGACGCCCCGCGCCAGTACCTGAACCGGCTGTCGGACCTGATGTTCGTGCTGGCGCGGGTGCTGAACCGGGCCGGCGGCGGTTCCGACGTGTTGTGGCAGCGTGATCGCGACGCGCCGGGAGGTATGGAATAGGCCACTTTCGCCGACCGCGCCGCGCCGGCGGCTTAACCTGCGGCGGCGGATGCCGTTGTATGCGTGCAGAAACCGAGAAAATTACTCGGACTTGCTGGTTCTGCCCTTGAAAAGCCCCCGGACGGCCACATTTCGGCCTCAGGTTGAATTGCAGCCGCGCGGATAGCGCCGGCTCAAGAGGAGAGAATAATGGGTAAGATCATCGGTATCGACCTCGGTACCACCAATAGCTGTGTCGCGATCCTGGAAGGCAACACCCCCAAGGTCATCGAAAACTCGGAGGGTGCCCGCACCACCCCGTCGATCATCGCCTACATGGAAGACGGCGAGATCCTGGTCGGCGCGCCGGCCAAGCGCCAGGCCGTCACCAATCCGCGCAACACCCTGTACGCGGTCAAGCGCCTGATCGGCCGCAAGTTCGAAGAGAAGGAAGTCCAGAAGGACATCGGCCTGATGCCGTATTCCATCGTCAAGGCCGACAACGGCGACGCATGGGTGTCGGTGCGCGACCAGAAGCTGGCGCCGCCGCAGGTTTCCGCCGAAGTGCTGCGCAAGATGAAGAAGACGGCCGAGGACTACCTCGGCGAGCCGGTGACCGAAGCCGTGATCACCGTGCCGGCCTACTTCAACGACTCGCAGCGCCAGGCCACCAAGGATGCCGGCCGCATCGCCGGCCTGGACGTCAAGCGCATCATCAACGAGCCGACCGCGGCTGCGCTGGCGTTCGGCATGGACAAGAACGAGAAGGGCGACCGCAAGATCGCCGTGTATGACCTCGGCGGCGGCACCTTCGACATCTCGATCATCGAGATCGCGGACGTGGACGGCGAGAAGCAGTTCGAAGTGCTGTCGACCAACGGCGACACCTTCCTGGGCGGCGAAGACTTCGACCAGCGCATCATCGACTACATCATCAGCGAGTTCAAGAAGGACCAGGGCGTGGACCTGTCCAAGGACGTGCTCGCGCTGCAGCGCCTGAAGGAAGCCGCTGAAAAGGCCAAGATCGAACTGTCGAGCTCGCAGCAGACCGAGATCAACCTGCCGTACATCACGGCCGATGCCTCGGGTCCGAAGCACCTGAATCTGAAGATGACCCGCGCCAAGCTCGAATCCCTGGTGGAAGAGCTGATCACGCGCACCATCGAGCCGTGCCGCATCGCCATCAAGGACGCGGGCGTCAAGGTCAGCGACATCGACGACGTGATCCTGGTCGGCGGCATGACCCGCATGCCCAAGGTGCAGGAACAGGTCAAGGAGTTCTTCGGCAAGGAAGCGCGCAAGGACGTGAACCCGGATGAAGCCGTGGCCGTCGGTGCCGCGATCCAGGGCTCGGTGCTGTCGGGCGACCGTACCGACGTGCTGCTGCTGGACGTGACGCCGCTGTCGCTGGGGATCGAGACCCTGGGCGGCGTGATGACCAAGATGATCACCAAGAACACCACCATCCCGACCAAGCATGCGCAGGTGTTCTCGACCGCCGACGACAATCAGCCGGCGGTGACCATCAAGGTGTTCCAGGGGGAGCGTGAAATGGCCTCCGGCAACAAGCTGCTGGGCGAGTTCAACCTGGAAGGCATTCCGCCCGCAGCGCGCGGCACGCCGCAGATCGAAGTGTCGTTCGACATCGACGCCAACGGCATCCTGCACGTGGGCGCCAAGGACAAGGCGACCGGCAAGGAAAACCGGATTACCATCAAGGCGAACTCGGGCCTGTCGGAAGACGAGATCCAGCGCATGGTCAAGGACGCCGAGGCCAACGCCGAGGAAGACAAGAAGGCCCGCGAGCTGGCTGATGCCCGCAACCAGGCCGACGCGCTGATCCACTCGACCAAGAAGGCGCTCACCGAATACGGCGACAAGCTGGAAGCCGGCGAGAAGGAAAAGATCGAAGCCGCGATCAAGGAACTGGAAGACGCCGCTCGCGGCGGCGACAAGGCCGAGATCGATGCCAAGGTCAACGCGCTGTCCGAAGTCAGCCAGAAGCTGGGCGAGAAGGTCTACGCCGACATGCAGGCCAAGGCTGGCGAAGGCGCCACGGCCGGTGCCGCTGCCGGTGCCGGCGCGGCCGGTGGCCAGCAGGCGCAGCCGCAGGACGACAACGTTGTGGACGCCGAATTCAAGGAAGTCAACGACAAGAAGTAATCGGGACACGCGGGCGGCGGTGCAGGCACTGGCCGGCACCGCTCCCGCCCCGACGCCGGGCGCGGCCATCGGACCCAGCGGGAAACCGCCGTCGGATGCCTCGCTCGGCTTTTTTGCTATTCGCCGGTATCACGCCGCATGTGCGTGCCGGCCAAAAGGGTTTGAGCCACCATGGCAAAACGTGACTATTACGAAGTGCTCGGGGTAGGCAAGAACGCGAGCGACGACGAGATCAAGAAGGCTTATCGCAAGCTCGCGATGAAGTACCACCCGGACCGCAATCCGGAAGGCAAGGACGGCAAGATCGCCGAGGAAAAATTCAAGGAGGTCAAAGAGGCCTACGAGATGCTTTCCGACCCGGAGAAGAAGGCGGCCTACGACCAGTATGGCCATGCCGGTGTCGACCCCAATATGGCGGGCGGCTTCGGCGGCGCGCAGGGCTACGGCGGTTTCGCCGAGGCCTTTGGCGACATCTTCGGCGACATCTTCGGCCAGCAGGCCGGCGGCCGTCGCGGCGGCGGTGGCCCGCAGGCCTATCGCGGCGCCGACCTGCGCTACAGCATGGAGATCTCGCTGGAGCAGGCCGCGCACGGCCACGAGGCGCAGATCCGCGTGCCGCACTGGGACGACTGCGACCACTGCCACGGCAACGGCGCGGAGCCGGGCTCGAGCGTGGAAACCTGCCCGACCTGCCACGGCGCCGGCCAGGTGCGCGTGTCGCAGGGCTTCTTCACTATGCAGCAGACCTGCCCGAAGTGCCACGGCAGCGGCAAGTACATCCCCAAGCCGTGCACCAAGTGCCACGGCCAGGGCAAGCTGAAGTCGCAGAAGACGCTGGAGGTGAAGATCCCGGCCGGCATCGACGAAGGCATGCGCATCCGCTCGTCCGGCAACGGCGAGCCGGGTATCAACGGCGGCCCCCCGGGCGACCTGTATGTGGAAGTCCACATCAAGGCGCACCCGATGTTCGAGCGCGACGGCGACGACCTGCACTGCCAGATGCCGATCTCCTTCGCCACCGCGGCGCTGGGCGGCGACCTGGAAGTGCCGACGCTGAGCGGCAAGGCCACCTTCCCGGTGCCTGAAGCCACCCAGTCCGGCAAGACCTTCCGCCTGCGTGGCAAGGGCATCAAGGGCGTGCGTTCCGGCTATCCGGGCGACCTCTATGTGCATGTGAACGTGGAGACGCCGGTCAAGCTGACCGAGGCGCAGAAGGACATGCTGCGCCAGTTCGACCGCTCGGTGCATGAGGGCGGCTCGCGCCACAGCCCGCAGGAGCAATCCTGGCTGGACAAGGTGAAGAGTTTCTTCAGCTGACCGGGTTTGCAGTATCGGACCGGCCACGTGCGAGCGTGGCCGGTTTTGTTTTTGGCGCGCGATAATGCCAAGGTTGTCCCCACCGCTCCTTTCCTGACGATTTCCCCGTGGTAGCAAGCATCCAGCCCCCGCCCTCTCCCCCGGCCCCTCTCCCGCAAGCGGGCGAGGGGAGCACACCGCCAGCAAGCGGAGAGGCCTTCGTCCTTCTCGACGACGCCACGGCCCCGGCGGCGCAAGCCGCATCACGCCTCTACACCGGCTTCATCCGTGAAGATGTCTTGCCCGCCGGCAGCGACATCGCGCAGCTCGACACCATGCTTGCCGACGGCTGGCGCCAGGGCTGGCATGCCACCCTGTTTGCCCCCTACGAATTCGCCGGCGCGCTGGTCGATGCCCCGGTGCACACTGGCAACGCGATGCCGTTCCACGACGGCGCGCTGCGCCTGCTGTGGTTCCGCAACCTGCGCCGGCTCGATGCCGCGGCGGTCACGGCGTGGCTGCAGGCGAAAGCCGACCCCAGGCCGGCGGGCCTGATGGGCGTGGCTTCCGATACCTCCCGCGAGGCCTTCGACGACGCCATCGCCCGCATCCACCAGTGGATCGAAGCCGGCGACACCTACCAGGTCAACTACACCCAGCGCCTGCACTTCGATGCCTTTGGCGACCCGGTGGCGCTGTACGCTGCGCTGCGCGCCGCGCAGCCGGTACCGTATGGCGTGCTGGCCAGCCTGCCGGATGGCGCCACGGTGCTGTCGCTGTCGCCCGAGCTGTTCGTGCGCCACGACGGCCAGGGCCACCTGCTGACCCGGCCGATGAAGGGCACCGCGCCGCGCTCGGGCGATGCCGTGCGCGATGCGCAGGCCGCCGCCGCGCTGGCCGCCGATGCCAAGAACCGCGCCGAGAACGTGATGATCGTCGACCTGCTGCGCAACGACCTGGGGCGCATCGCGCAGCCGGGCAGCGTGGCGGTGCCGGAGCGCTTTGCGGTGCAGCCGTTTGGCGCGGTGCTGCAGATGACCTCTACCGTCACCGCGACGGCGCGGCCCGGCACGCGCTTTGGCGCGCTGATGGCGGCGCTGTTCCCGTGCGGCTCCATCACCGGCGCGCCCAAGCGGCGCACCATGCAGATCATCGCCGAACTGGAAGGCACGCCGCGCGGGCTGTACACCGGGGCGATCGGCTGGATCGATGCGCCAACCGACGAAGGCACCGCGGGACCGTTCGCGCTGTCGGTGGCAATCCGCACGCTGGTACTGGCGCCTCTCGCGGATACTGGCCTGCGCGCGGGTGAAATGGGCGTGGGCGGCGGCATCGTCCATGACAGCGTCGCGGCGGAGGAATTCGATGAGTGCGGCTGGAAGGCGCGTTTCCTGACGCGGCACGATCCCGGCTTTACGCTGTTCGAGACCATGCGCGTGCAGGACGGCGAGTGCCTTTACCTGGCGCGGCACCTTGCGCGCATTGGCGCTTCGGCACATACGTTCGGCTTCGCTTTCGATGCCGATGCGGCACGCAACGCGGTGGCCGCGCAGGTAGCGCAGCTGGGCACGGGGACATGGCGCCTGCGTATGAGCGTGGACAAGCGCGGCGCGCTCGCATTTGCCAGCGGCGCGGTGGTACCGATGCCGGCCGGTCCGGTCAGGATCGATATCGCCCCCGAGCCACTACCCGCCGCCGATCCGCTGCGCCGCCACAAGACCAGCGCGCGCGCAGTGTTCGATGCGGGCTGGCAGGCCGCCGAGCGTGCCGGTGGCTTTGACCGGCTGTTCTTCAACACGCGCGGTGAACTGCTGGAAGGCGGGCGCAGCTCGGTCTTCGTCCGCATCGATGGCCGCTGGCTGACGCCGCCGCTGTCGGCCGACATCCTGCCCGGCGTGATGCGCGCGGTGGCGCTGGACGAGGGTGGGGCGGCGCTGGGCGCCCCCGGCGAAGCGGTGACGGAAGCGGTGATCACGCGCGCGATGCTCGCGCGCGCCGAGGCCATCGTCCTGGTCAACGCCTTGCGCGGCGCGATGCCGGCGACGCTGGGCCAGTAAGCCTGAAGACTAAGGGTGGTGCGTGTCCAGCACGCCGTCGCCCAGCTTCCAGCGCACCACGCCCGGCAGGTTGATCAGCTCGCGGTCGTGGCAGATCATCACCACGGTGCGGCCTTCCGCGGCCAGGTCGCCGACCAGCCCAATCACCTGCTCGCGCGCATGGCCGTCCAGGCTCGAGGTAGGCTCATCCAGCAGCAGCAACTCCGGCTCCAGCACCTTGGCGCGCGCCAGCGCCACGCGCTGGATCTCGCCGCCCGACAGGTATTCGGGCGCGGTGTCCTGCAGGTGCGACACGCCGGCCCAGCCCAGCGCCTCGCCCACGCGGCGGGCGATCTCGTCGCGCGGCATCCCGCGTGCGTGCAGGCCGTAGGCGATGTTCTCGCGCACCGAGGTGCGGAACAGGTACGGATGCTGGTGCAGGTAGGCAATGCGCTGGCGCAGCGCCGGCGGCAGCGGGGAGAGGGGGGCGTCGTGCGCCTGGCCGTGCGCGTCGGTCCACTGCGCGCTGGCGCCGGGTGCCGGCTCCAGCCCGGCCAGCATGCGCAGCAGCGTGGTCTTGCCGGCGCCGTTCATGCCGGTCAGCACGATCGCGGTGGCGCGCGGGATCACCAGCCTGTCGATGGCAAAGAGCTTGCGCAGGCCGATGGTGCGCGCCAGTCCGCGCACAGTCAGCAGCGGGCTGTGGTCATGGGCAACCGAGGGGGTCATCGGCGGAAGCCTCCGGCACCCTGCAGCCAGGCCATGCCGATATTGACCAGCAGCGCCAGCGCCACCAGCACGATGCCCAGCGCAATGCCCTGGGCGAACTCGCCCTTGCTGGTTTCCAGCGCAATGGCCGTGGTGATGGTGCGGGTGGAGCCTTCGATATTGCCGCCGATCATCAGCGCCGAGCCGACCTCGGCAATCACGCGCCCGAAGCCGGCGACCACCGCCGCCATCAGCCCGAAGCGCAGTTCGCGGATCACCGTCAGGAAGGTGCGCCAGCGCCCGGCGCCCAGCACCCAGGCGGTCTCGCGCAGGCGCACGTCGGCGCCCTGCAGGGTCGACAGCGCAAACGCCAGCACCACCGGGAAGCCGATCACTGCCTGCCCCAGCACCATGCCCGCCGGCGTGAACAGCAGGTGCAGGCTGCCCAGCGGGCCCTGGCGCGTCAGCAGCAGGTAGAGGACCAGCCCGACCAGCACGGTCGGGAACGACAGGAAGGCCTGCGCCACCACCACCACCGCACGCCGGCCCGGGAACTGCCGCGTGGCGATCAGCCAGGCCGCGGCGATCGCCGGCACCGTGGCCAGCGCCAGTCCCAGCACCGCCACCATCAGCGAGGTCCAGACGATGAACCACAGGCCGGCGTCGCCGCTGGCCAGCAGGCGGAAGGCGTCGGCGGTGGCGGTGCCGATCTCCACCGGCTCAGGCGGAGAAGGTGTGCTCGGCGGCGGGGAAGCTGCCGTCCTTGACGGCGGCCACGTAGGCGCGCACGGCCGCCTCGATCGAGGTCTGGCCGTCCATGAAGTTGCGCACGAACTTGGCCTTGCGGCCCGGGTAGATATTGAGCATGTCCTGTAGCACCAGCACCTGGCCGGAGCAGTCCGCGCCCGCGCCGATGCCGATGGTGGGGACCGTCAGCGATTGCGTGATCTCGCCGGCCAGCGCCGCGGGCACCGCCTCCATCAGCACCACCTGCGCGCCGGCGGCCTGCAGCGCCAGCGCGTCGCGCTTGAGCTGGGCCGCGCCGGCGTTGGTCTTGCCCTGCACCTTGAAGCCGCCCAGCGCGTGCACCGACTGCGGCGTCAGGCCGATATGCGCGCATACCGGGATGCTGCGCTCGACCAGGAACTTGACGATCGGCGCCAGCCAGTCGCCGCCTTCGAGCTTGACCATCTGCGCGCCGGCCTTCATCAGCGTGACCGCGCTGGCAAACGCGGCCTCAGGCGTGGGATAGGTGCCGAACGGCAGGTCCGTCAGCAGCAGCGAGGTCTGGTTGCCGCGCGCCGCGCATTCGGTGTGGTAGGCCATCTGTTCCAGCGTGACCGGCAGCGTGGTCTGCTGGCCCTGCATCACATTGCCCAGCGAATCGCCGACCAGGATCATTTCCACGCCGCAGTAGTCGAGCAGCGCGGCGAAGCTGGAGTCGTACGCGGTCAGCATGGCGATTTTCTCGCCGGCGTCACGCATCGCCTGCAGTTTGGGAATCGTGATGGTCTTGCGGGAGGGATCGAGGAGGTAGCTCATGGCAGTGCCCATATAGGACGGCTTTGCCGGTGCCGGGAGGGCCGCCCGCACGGCAACGACAGCCGTCGTTATTGTGTTGGGTCTGGCAGGCGGAGCCTGTCAGGGCGCAGCGAGATTGAGAAAGGCCTTGCGGCCGCGCATGTTTTCGATGCGCGACAGTAGTGTACGGAAATCGTCATCATTGTCCACCGGATTGAAGTGGGCGGTGTCGACCACCATCACCGGGGCGTCGTCGTACCGGTGGAACAATTCGCCGTAGGCGCCGGCCAGGCGCTGCAGGTAGTGTTCGTCGATGCCGGCCTCGCCGGGCTCGCCGCGGCGCACGATGCGCTCGCGCAAGAGCGACGGGGTGGCCTGCAGCACGATCACCAGGTCGGCGCGCTGCGGCGGCAGGTCAAGGCGTGCGGCGATGGCGTCGTAGAGCGCCAGTTCGTCGTCGGACAGCGTCAGCGCCGCGTGCAGCCGGTCCTTGGCCATCAGGAAATTGGTGACCATGCGCTGTCCGGCCAGCACCCCCGCCTGCCATTGCTGCAGCTGCACCGCGCGCTGGGTCAGGCACCACAGCTGCAGCGCCAGCGCATGGCGCGCGGGATCGCGGTAGAAGGGTTCGAGGAAGGGGCTGCGGCGTGCGCTGTCGGGCAGCTCCTGGGCCTGCAGCGTGCGCGCCAGGCGCTGGGCCAGCGAGGTCTTGCCGGATCCGACGGGGCCTTCGACGACGATGCGGCGCAGGTGATCGAGCATGGCGCTCCGGGCTTCAGTGGGGTGGAAGGCTGCGCCGCGGGCGCCGCCGGGCGGGGTCAGCCAGGGCTGCCGCCATCGCCGGTCTCGCCAGCGGCGGCCTGCATGCGCAGGCACTTGCAGGTAGAGACCTTCTCGATGCGCTGCGCGCCCACGCCGGCCAGGTAGTCGGCGGCGCGTCCGCGCCCGGGGATGGCCAGCGCGGCGTCCAGCTCCAGCAGCGGTACCAGCGTGAAGGCGCGCTCGGTCAGGCGCGGGTGCGGCACCGTCAGGTGCTCGTGGTCGTGCTGCTCGTCGCCGAACAGCAGCAGGTCCAGGTCCAGCGTGCGCGGCGCGTTGCGGAACGGACGCTCGCGGCCGAACTGGTCCTCGATGTGGTGGCAGATGCGCAGGAGCTGCGCCGCGGTGAACGAAGTCTGCACCTTGACCACCGCGTTGTAGTAGTCGTCGCCGCCGGCATCGACCGGGGCGGTGCGGTAGAGCGATGAGCGCGCCAGCACCGTGATGCCGACCTGCTGGGCCAGACACACGATGGCGTCCTTGATGGCCTGGCGGGCATCGCCAAGATTGGCCCCGATGCCGATGAAGGCAAGCGTCATTTAGGTTTCCTCCGGCTGGCCGGGGCCGGCATGTGCTGCCTCGCCCGCGTCCGTGTCGCTCCGGGAAGACACTTTATCCGATTTCCGCGGACCGCGCCGGCGGCGCTTCTTGCGTGCCGGGCCTTCGCCCTCGGCGCCCTGGCCACCCTGACTGCCATGACCACCTTGACCACCGGGGCCGCGCGCGCTGCGTACCGCGTCGATCAGGTCCTCGCGCTCGCCCGGGTCGGCGTCCTGGAAGTCCTGCCACCAGGCGGCCAGTTCCTCGGGCAGCTCGCCCGACTGGCAGCGCAGGTGCAGGAAGTCAAAGCCGGCACGGAAGCGCGGCGACTCCAGCAGGCGGAACGGCATGCGGCCCACGCGCTTTTCAAAGCGCGGCTGCATGCCCCAGATATCGCGCATGTCGGTGACGAAGCGGCGCTGGATCGCCAGCTGGCCGGTCTGCTTTTCCAGCACCATGTCCATGGCGGTGTTCAGCGCGGCAATGGCGTGCTCGCCCTCTTCGCGCAGCCTGGTCCAGCGCTGCAGCACGTGGTGCCACAGCAGCGCGGCGAACAGGAAGCCCGGCGAGACCGGCTTGCCGGCCTGCACGCGGCGGTCGGTGTTGTCCAGCGCCAGCTGCACGAAGCGCTGGCCCATGGGCTGCTCCAGCGCCACGTCCAGCAGCGGCAGCAGGCCCTGGTGCAGGCCTGCCTTGCGCAGCTCCTGCAGCGAGGCCCAGGCGTGGCCGGACATCAGCAGCTTGAGCATCTCGTCGAACAGGCGCGCGCTGGGCACGTTGTGGATCAGCGACGCCAGGCCGGCGATCGGGTGGCGCGTGGCCTCGTCGATGTCGAAGCCGGTCTTGGCGGCGAAGCGCACCACGCGCAGCATCCGGATCGGGTCTTCGCGGTAGCGCGTGACCGGGTCGCCGATCATGCGCAGCGTGCGCGCGCGGATGTCTTCCATGCCGTGATGGTAGTCATGCACGGTCTGCGCGGCCGGGTCGTAGTACATCGCGTTGATGGTGAAGTCGCGGCGTTCCGCGTCTTCGGCCTGCGAGCCCCACACGTTGTCGCGCAGCACCCGGCCCGAGGCATCGATCGCATGGGTCTTGCTGTCGAGCTCGGCGCGCTTGAGGCGGCGGCCTTCGGGCAGGGTCTCGCTGGCGATGGCGTCGACCAGCGCGCGGAAGGTCGAGACCTCGATGATTTCCTGCTCGCGCCCGCCGTAGAAGGTCACGTGCACGATCTGGAAGCGCCTGCCGATGATGCGCGAGCGCCGGAACAGCGCCTGCACCTGGTCGGGCGTGGCGTTGGTCGCGACGTCGAAATCCTTGGGCTTGATGCCGAGCAGCAGGTCGCGCACCGCGCCGCCCACGATGTAGGCCTGGTAGCCGGCCTGCTGCAGCGTGGAGGTGACCTTGACGGCATTGCGCGACAGCAGCGCGGGGTCGATCTGGTGTTCGTCGGCGCCGACGATGCGCGGCGTATGGGCGCGGCCGGTGCGGCGCAGCTTGGGGCTGGGTTTGCCCAGCAGCCGGGTAATGAGCTTCTTGATCACGTCAGAACAGATCCATGATGCGCCAGCCTGCCGCGGCGGCGTGGTGGCGCAGGCGATCGTCCGGGTTGGTGGCGATCGGCTCGGAGACTTTTTCCAGCAAGGGCAGGTCGTTGGCCGAGTCGCTGTAGAAGGTGGTCGTTTCGAAGTGGTCCCACTGCGCGCCCTGGCTCCTGAGCCAGGATTCGACGCGGGTGATCTTGCCTTCGCGGAAGCTGGGCACGCCGTGGACCTCGCCGGTGAACTGGCTTTCCGGCTTGCCGTCGATGGTGGCGGGCTCGGTGGCGATCAGGTGCTTGATGCCGAAGGCCGCGGCGATCGGCGCGGTGACAAAGCTGTTGGTGGCGGTCACCACGGCGCACAGGTCGCCGGCTTCCAGGTGCTTGTAGACCAGCGCGCGCGCCTGCGGCGTGATCACCGGGTCGATCACCTCGTGCATGAAGCGCACCCGCATGGCATCGAGCCGGTCGCGCGGGTTGGCCGCCAGCGGCGCCAGCGCAAAGCGCAGGAAGGCCTGGATATCGAGGGTGCCGGCCTTGTAGTGGCCGTAGAACTCGTCGTTCTTCTGCCGGTAGGTTTCCTCGTCGACGACGCCCAGGCGGACCAGGAAGCGGCCCCATTCATGGTCGCTGTCGGTCGGGATCAGGGTGTGGTCGAGGTCAAAGAGTGCCAGATTCATGGGCGGCGATTTTACCTTAAGGCGAGAGGTCGGGCGGGCAGGCAGGCAGGCGCCGGGGCCGCATTGGGTGCGGTATGGGCGCCGATCCGGCGCTAATCCCGGAATTCAGCAAACATTTCACGCAGCAGCGGCAGCGTCACAGGGCGCTTGCGTTCCAGCGAGTAGGTGTCGAGCGCGTCCAGCAGCGCCATCAGGCTGGGCATGTCGCGGTAATGCCGCGTCACCAGCCAGTGCGTGATCTCCGGCGACAGCTGCAGGCCGCGCTCGCGTGCCGCATGCAGCACAGCGGCCTTCTTGTCGTCGTCCGACAGCGGCGCGACCTGGTACACCAGGCCCCAGCCCAGGCGCGTGCGCAGGTCTTCGCGCACCGGCATCGCGCGCGGGGCCAGGCCGCCGGCCACCACCAGCGCGGTGCGCACGTGGGCGCGCACCTCGTTGTAGAGCGAAAACACCGCGATCTGGCGCGCTTCATCCAGCAGCTCGACGTCATCGACGGTGTAGAGGTGGCACCACGGGTCGAACAGGAAGTCCGACAGCGGGTGGTGCGGGCTCAGGTAGCGGCTGCGGATGCCGTGCTGCGGCCCGGCCTCGCATAGCGCGTGCAGCAGGTGGGTACGGCCGCAGCCGACCTCGCCCCACAGGTAGACCAGCCGGTCGCTGGCGTGCTCCTGGGCGAGCGCGGCGGGCAGTTCGCGCAGGCGCTGCACCGCCTCGCGGTTGGATGCCACCACGAAATTCTCGAAGGTCGAAGGCGGCGGGCTGCCCAGCTCGAGCGACAGTTGCTTGGGACGCGGGGACATGACGTATGGCTAACTTGCGGGTGTGGGCAGCAGTGGGGCAGCCGTTATTTTCGGTACAGGTCGCTGGCCAGGTAAACCCGCCGCAGCTGCCGCGCGCCGACCAGCAGCACGGCACAGGTCGGCAGCGCCAGCAGCACGCCGAAGAAGCCGAACAGCTGGCCGAAGGCGAGCAGCGCGAAGATCACCACCAGCGGGTGCAGGCCGATGCGCTCGCCCACCAGGCGCGGCGTCAGGTAGAAGCTCTCGATAAACTGGCCGAAGCCGTAGACCACCGCCACCGCGGCCAGCCCGTACCAGTTGCCGAACTGCAGCAGCGCGGCCAGGATCGCCATGACCAGCCCGACACCAAAGCCAATATACGGGATAAACACCGCCAGTCCCGTGAAGACCCCGACCGGCACGCCGATATCGAAGCCGGCGATGGTCAGGCCGATCGAGTAGATCGCCGCCAGGATCACCATCACCAGGATCTGGCCGCGCAGGTATTGCGACAGCAGCGCGTCGGTCTCGTTGGTCAGTTCGCGCACCTTGGGCACCCAGCGGCGCGGCACCACGCCCTCGATGCGGCGCATCACCATGTGCCAGTCCATCATCAGGTAGAACATGACGATGGGCACGATAAAGACGATGCCGGCCACCGTGATCAGCGCCGAGCCCGACATCTTGACGTAGTTCAGCAACACCACCAGCAGGTCTTCCGGGCTGGCGGAGAAGCGGTCCGACAGCATGTTGCGCAGGCCCGGGAAGTCAAAGCGGATGCGCACGCCGAACTCCGCCAGCCGGGGCGAGACCACGGAGTTGAGCTTCTTCAGCAGGATCGGCAACTGTTCGCGGATCTGCGGGATCTCGCGTTGCAGCACCGCGATCGCCAGCAGTACCAGCATCACGCAGATCACCGTCAGCAGCAGGATCATCAGCGTCACGCCGACCGCGCGCGGCACCCGGCGGCGCTGCAGCCAGTCCACGCCCGGGTTGAGGATATAGGCGAAGATGAACGCGAACAGGAACGGCGTCAGCACCGGCGCCAGCGCGATGATGGCGGCGAACAGCGCGACGGCCACGACGACCCAGAGCAGGATACGCTTGGCCTCTTGGTTCAACAGCGGGGCATTCATCAATAGTTGGGGGGACGGGCGACTGCGCCGTTTGCGGCGGAATCTCGCCGGAAACTGGAAGCGGGGGGCCTCTATCCGTTAAAATTGCAATTCTACTGGACTCGCGCCCGCCTTCCGATGCCAAGCAACGGAAGCCGCAGTGGCCCGAGCGCCGGATTCCTCACTTTATTTCCTCCAGGACAAGCAGGTTCCCATGAGCGCATCCCCGACCGCCGGCCAGGCAGGCCTTTCCTACCGCGACGCCGGTGTTGATATCGATGCCGGCGACGCACTGGTCGACCGCATCAAGCCGTTTGCCAAGCGCACCATGCGCGAAGGCGTGATGGCGGGCATCGGCGGGTTCGGTGCGCTGTTCGAACTGTCGAAGAAGTTCCAGGAGCCGGTGCTGGTGTCGGGCACCGACGGCGTCGGCACCAAGCTCAAGCTTGCGTTCCAGCTCAACCGCCATGACACCGTCGGCCAGGACCTGGTCGCCATGAGCGTCAACGACATCCTGGTGCAGGGTGCCGAGCCGCTGTTCTTCCTCGACTACTTCGCCTGCGGCAAGCTGGACGTGGACACCGCCGCCACCGTGATCCAGGGCATCGCCCGCGGTTGCGAACTGGCCGGCTGCGCCCTGATCGGCGGCGAAACCGCCGAAATGCCCAGCATGTACCCGGACGGCGAATACGACCTGGCCGGCTTTGCCGTCGGTGCGGTCGAAAAGAAGAAGATCATCGACGGCAGCACCATCACCCCGGGCGACGTGGTGCTGGGCCTGGCTTCGTCGGGCGCGCACTCCAACGGTTACTCGCTGGTGCGCAAGATCATCGAAGTGGCCAAGCCGGACCTGAACGCCGACTTCCACGGCCAGCGCCTGCAGGACGCGATCATGGCGCCGACGCGCATCTACGTGAAGCCGCTGCTGTCGCTGATCGAAACCCTGCCGGTCAAGGGCATGGCCCATATCACCGGCGGCGGCCTGACCGAGAATGTGCCGCGCGTGCTGGCGCAGGACGTCACCGCCGTGCTCAAGCGCGATGCCTGGACGCTGCCGCCGCTGTTCCAGTGGCTGCAGGCGCAGGGCCGCGTGGCCGACGACGAAATGCACCGCGTGTTCAACTGCGGCATCGGCATGGTCGTGATCGTGGCCAAGGAAGATGCTGAGCGCGCTATTCGCCACCTGCAAGCGGCCGGCGAGGCCGTGTGGCAGATCGGTGAGATCCGCGAACGCGCCGAGGGCGAGGCGCAGACCATCGTGGTCTGACGACACCGAAGCCTTCCGGCAAGAACGGCGCATGCCTTAGGGCATGCGCTTTTTTTTCGTCCAGCGTACGGCTCATCAGGGTTTACCCAAAGCCTCACACCCGCTTTGTGCCCTGCGCTGCCCGAGTCCCGTTTTCGTGCATCGCACCAAAATCCAGCATGCATCTTCACCAAGTCTGACAAACAATATTTTGCTTGATTGTATGGCGGTTTATCGCCTAATGTACTGAGCAAAGACGCGGCACACGTATGCCGCGTCCGGAGACAACGCCTCCGCGCGATGCCGGCAACCACCGGCGGCGCAGGGCGCAGGCCAGGACCATTGGAGGATCCACCATGCAAGCAGTCAGCATCGACGCAGCGGCAAAAGGCGCGTCGGCCCAGAAGCAGTCCGTCGCGCGCGTCGCCGGGGCCAGCCTCGCCGGCACCACGCTCGAGTTCTACGACCACTTCATCTACGGATCGGCCGCCGCGCTGGTCTTCCCCAAGCTGTTCTTCCCGCAGAGCGACCCGCTGACCGCGACGCTGCTGTCCTTTGCCAGCTACGGCGTGGCCTTCGTGGCGCGGCCGCTGGGCGCGGCGATCTTCGGCCATTTCGGCGACAAGATGGGCCGCAAGTCCATCCTGATCATTACGCTGCTGATGATGGGCCTGGCCACCTTCGGTATCGGCCTGCTGCCGACCTATGCCGCCGCGGGCGCGCTGGCACCGGTGCTGCTGGTGCTGCTGCGCGTGGTGCAGGGCCTGGCGCTGGGCGGCGAATGGGGCGGGGCGGCGATCATGGTCAACGAGCTCGACCCTGAAGGGAAACGGCGCGGCATCCTCGGCAGCCTGGTGCAGCTCGCCGCGCCGATCGGCCTGCTGCTCGCCAACGGCGTATTCGCGCTGGTGACCTGGCAGGTCTCGGAAGAAGCCTTCCTGAGCTGGGGCTGGCGCGTACCGTTCCTGCTGTCGGCGCTGCTGGTGGGCGTCGGGCTCTACATCCGCTCCAACGTGCGTGAATCCGGCATGTTTGAGAAGCTGGAGGAATCCCACGCCGAAGCGCGCGCGCCGATCATGGAAGTGCTGCGCAACTACAAGAAGCAGCTGCTGATCGCCTTCGGCGCGCGGCTGGGCGGCGACATCGCCTTCTATGTGTTCACCCTGTTCCTGCTGTACTTCGTGCCGACCAAGCTGGGCCTGCCCAAGAGCATCGCGCTCAATGCCGTGCTGCTGGGTGCGGTGGCGCAGATCCTGTTCATCCCGGTGGCCGGTTACCTGGCCGACCGCATCGGGCGCCGCCCGGTGCTGATGATCGGCGGCATCGGCGGTGCGGTGTGGGCCTTTGTCTTCTTCACGCTGGTCAAGACCGGCAGCCCGGCTTTGATCATGCTGGCCTCGTTCGTCGGCATGGTGCTGGTGTCGTTCATGTTCTCGCCGCTGGCGTCGTTCCTGCCGGAGCTGTTTGCCACCCGGGTGCGCGTGACCGGTGCCTCGCTCGGCTTCCAGTTCGCTGGTGTGTTCGGCGGCGCGCTGGCCCCGCTGATCGCGGTGGGCCTGCTCGACCGCTTCGGCAGCACCGCGCCCGTTGCGCTGTACCTGGCGGCGGTGTGCGCGCTGATCGCAATCGCCGCGGCGGCCGCGCGGGAAACCAATCGCATGCACCTGTCCGACGCGGACCGCTGAATGCGGACCAAGGCGAGCGGCAGCAACAATCTTCTCGTGAGCAGTATCGTGAAACAGTTCGACCTGATCATCCGCAACGGCACCGTGGTGACCGCCAGCGACACCATGCAGTGCGATATCGGCATCGCCGGCGGCCGCATCGTGCAACTCGGCCACGACCTGGGCGAGGCCGCGCAGACCATCGACGCCAGCGGCAAGCTGGTCTTGCCGGGCGGCGTCGATGCGCACTGCCACCTGGACCAGCCGATGCCGGACGGCCTCAGGATGGCTGACGACTTCCGCACCGGCTCGGTGTCGGCGGCCTGCGGCGGAACCACTACCGTGATCCCGTTCGCCGCGCAGGAGAAGGGCCATTCGCTGCGCGCGGCGGTGAACGACTACCACCAGCGCGCCGACGGCAAGGCTGTGGTCGACTACGCCTTCCACCTGATCGTGGCCGATCCTACCGAGGCGGTGCTGCAGGACGAACTGCCGGGGCTGATCCGCGAGGGCTATTCGTCGTTCAAGGTCTACATGACCTACGACGACCTCAAGCTGAACGACCGCGAGATCCTTGAGGTGCTGTCGGTGGCGCGCCAGGAGGGCGCGCTGGTGATGGTGCACGCCGAGAATTCGGACTGCATCGCCTGGCTGACCGAGAAGCTGGGAGCGGCGGGCAACACCGCGCCGAAGTTTCACGCGCTGGCCCGGCCGATGGCGATCGAGCGCGAGGCCACGCACCGCGCCATCACCTTCTCCGAACTGGTCGACGTGCCGATCCTGATCGTCCATGTATCGGGCAAGGAAGCGGTCGAGCAGATCCGCTGGGCGCGCAACCGCGGCATGAAGATCTTTGCCGAGACCTGCCCGCAATACCTGTTCCTGACCGCCGACGACCTCGATCAGCCCGGCTACCACGGCGCCAAGTGCGTGTGCAGCCCGCCGCCGCGCGACCGCAGCAACCAGGAAGTGATCTGGGACGGCCTGGCCGACGGCCTCTTCACCATCTTCTCGTCCGACCATGCACCGTTCCGCTACGAAGACGCGCAGGGCAAGAAGCCTGGCGGCAAGGAAGTCCCGTTCCAGTACATCCCCAACGGCATTCCCGGCCTGGAAACGCGGCTGCCGCTGCTGTTCTCGGCTGGCGTGGTGGGCGGCCGCATCTCGGTCAACCAGTTCGTCGCGCTGACCTCGACCAACCCCGCCAAGCTCTACGGCCTGCATCCGCGCAAGGGCACCATCGCCATCGGCGCCGATGCCGACCTGGCGATCTGGGATCCGCAGCGTGAGGTGACGATCCGCAACGCCGACCTGCATCATGCTGTCGACTACACCCCGTATGAAGGCCTGCGCGTGACCGGCTGGCCGGTGACCACGCTGGTGCGCGGCAAGGTCGTGGCGCATGAGGGCGAGGTGCTGGCCGAGGCCGGCCACGGCCGGTTCCTGCCGTGCGGCCTGCCGGAGATGGCCAGGCCGCGCTATCGCACCTCGGGTGGCAGCCTGTGACGGCAGCCTTGCCGATGCTTTGACTGAAACGACTGACATGGAACTGACCAACCGCCTGGACGCCACCACTATCGCGGCCCGCGTCGCCGCCGGCCGCCTCGATCCCGCCGAGGTGGTCGCCGCCTTCCAGGCCCGCATCGCGGCGCGCAATGACCAGCTCAACGCCGTGTTCGAGCAGCGCCAGGAACTGGTCGATGCCGACCTGGCGCAGCTGCGCGCGCGCCTGGCGCAGGGCGAGCGCCCGTTGCTGGCGGGCGTGCCGGTGATCGTCAAGGACGTGATCTGGAGCCAGGGCCGTCGCGTCACGCAGGGCTCGCAGCTGTACCGCGACTTCATTGCGCCCGCCGACGCGATTGCGGTCGAGCGCCTGCACCAGGCCGGCGCGATCGTGCTCGGCATGGGCAATACCTCGGAGTTCGCCTGCAAGGGCCTGACCACCAACAAGGTCTACGGGCTGACGCGCCATCCGCTCGATGCCACGCTGACCGCGGGCGGCTCGTCTGGCGGCTGCGCGGTGGCGGTGGCGGCCGGCATGGCGCCGCTGGCGCTGGGCACCGACGGCGGCGGTTCCAGCCGGCGCCCGCCAGCGCATGCCGGCGTGGTCGGCTTCAAGCCTTCCTACGGCGCGATTCCCGATTCGGTCGGCTTTCCCCATGCCTTCAATGGCATCCAGGTGATTGCGCCGATCACGCGCACGGTGGCTGACGCCGAGCTGATGTTCGAGGCGCTGGCCGGCGCCGATCCGCGCGATCCCGATACGCTGGGCTTCTCGCTTGGCGCCGCGCGCCCGCTGCATACGCTGAAGATCGCGGTCAGCCCGCGCCTGGGCCTGGACACCCCGGTCGACGACGATGTCGCGCAGGCCTTCGAGCAGGCCGTGGCCCGGCTGCAGGCCGCGGGCCTGACCATCGAGCGTGCCGACCCGGCCTGGCCGAAGGGCGCCGACGAGGCCGCGCTGATGCCGCTGCAGCATGTCGGCCTGGCCAATCTCTACGGCGAGGCCTGGCGCCGCGACCCGGAGCTGTTCGATCCCGACGTGGCGCGCCAGATCGAGCGCGGGCTGGCCTGGAGCGGCGCCGACGTGGCCCGCGCGCGCGAAGCCAGCCACCAGATCGCGCTGGCCATGGCCGGGTTCTTTACCGGCTATGACCTGCTGCTGTGCCCGACCACCCCGTGCGTGGCGTGGCGCAACGACCGGCTCGGGCCGGAGCGGATCGGCGGCGTGGCGGTGGAGCCGCGCGCCCATGCGGTGTTCACGCCCTTCTTCAACCATGCGCTGGCGCCGGCCATTTCGGTGCCCTGCGGCCATGGCCGCGACGGGCTGCCGGCGGGCCTGCAGATCGCCGGCCCGCGCGGTGCCGACCGCAACGTGCTGGCCGCGGCCAGGCTGGCCGAAAGCGTGCTGGCGCCGTTGCTCAACCCTGCCGGATAACGTCATGCGAATCCTTGTCCTGAATCCGAACACCAGCGCAGGCATCACCGCGCGGCTGATGGCCGCTGCCACCGAGGCCGCGGCCGCCGGCACCGAGCTGGTGCCGCTGACCGCCAGCCGCGGCGTGCCCTATATCGCCACGCGCGCCGAGGCGCAGATCGGCGGTGCCATCGCGCTCGAGATGCTGGCCGAGCACCATGGCCAGTTCGACGCGGCCATCATCGCGGCCTTCGGCGACCCCGGCCTGATGGGCGCGCGCGAACTGTTCGACCTGCCGGTGGTGGGCATGGCCGAGGCGGCGATGCTGTCGGCCTGCATGCTGGGCCGGCGCTTTGCCATCGTGACCTTTGCGCGGGCGCTGGGGCCCTGGTATGAGGAGTGCGTGGACATGCATGGCCTGCGCGGCCGGCTGGCCGGCATCCGCATGCTCGATGGCAGCTTTGCCTCGGTGTCGGACGTGCAGGAAGAGAAGGAAGCCGTGCTGGTGGAACTGGCCAACCGCGCCGTGGCGGAGGATGAAGCCGATGTGGTGATCCTGGCCGGCGCGCCGCTGGCCGGCCTGGCCGCGCGCGTGCGCGACCGCATTCCGGTGCCGGTGGTCGACCAGATGGCCGCCGCCGTCAAGCAGGCCGAGGCGCTGGTCGCGCTGCAGCCGCGCAAGGCCACAGCGGGCACGTTCCGCCGCCCGGATGCCAAGCCCACGCTGGGTTTGCCCGCGGCGCTGGCGGCGCGCATCGAGCACCGCTAAGCCGCCTCGCCGCCGATGACGCCGCGGCTCAGACCGCGGCGAACACCGCTTCCAGATCGACCTTTTCCTCAGCCGGCAGCTCCAGCCGCAGCGTGCTTTCGACATGGCCGAGGTGCTCCGCCATCAGCCGCGCGGCGCGCTCGCCGTCGCCGGCTTCCAGTGCATCGACGATGTCGTCGTGTTCATGGTGCGGGCACGACGGCACGCCCGGCGCGTCATAGAGCGCGATGATCAGGCAGGTCAGCGAGCACAGCTCGCGCATGTACTTGCCCAGGTACTGGTTGCCGGTCATTTCCGCCAGCTTGCAGTGGAACTCGCCCGACAGCCGGATGATGGCGCGGCGGTCGTTGCTGTCGCGCGCCTGTGCTTCCTGGCGCGTGGTTTCGCGCAGCGCGCGCACACCCGGCGCGCCGATGGCGCCGGCCAGGTCGCGCACCAGCGCGGGTTCCAGCAGGTGGCGTGAATGCAGCACCTGGCGCGCTTCGGCCACGCTCGGGCTGGAGACGAAGGTGCCGCGGTTGGGATGCACCGTCAGCACGCCTTCATGCGCCAGCTTGGCAAAGGCCAGCCGCACCTTGGTGCGGCTCACGCCGAACACGCCGCCCAGCTTTTCCTCGACCAGCTTGGTGCCCGGCGGCAGCCGGTGCTCCCAGATCGCGGTCAGGATGCGGTCGGCGATGGCCTCGACCGACGCGCCGCGCGCACTGTCCGCGTCGGTCTCATTGATACCGTCGGTGGCGGGCAGGTCGGCTTTGGTTCGTGGCATGGTGGTTGGCGTTGACGGCCCGGAAAAAGACAGTCGATGTCGTTATTGTATGGCGGCTCGCCATCAAGTGTATAACAGCGGCGTCGGGCCGGTTGCCGTTCTTACTGCGCGCCGAGCTTGTCCAGCGCCTCGCCGGTCACGCGGCAGATGCGCCAGTCAGGAAGCACGTCGGCGCCCATGGCCTGGTAGAAGTCGATCGACGGCTGGTTCCAGTCCAGCACCGACCATTCGAAGCGGCCACAGCCGCGTTCGACCGCCAGCGCCGCGAGGTGCTTGAGCAGCGCCTTGCCCAGGCCGTGGCCGCGCCAGGCCGGATCGACATAGAGGTCTTCCAGGTACAGGCCGGGCCTGGCCAGGAAGGTCGAGAAATTGTGGAAGAAGAGGGCAAAGCCGACGGCTTGCCGGCCGCCATCGGTGCCGACTTCGACCAGCACCGCTTCGGCATGCGGCGTGGCGCGGAACAGTGCATCCTGGATCTTCTGCGGCGTGGCTTCGACGATATGCGTCAGCTTTTCGTATTCGGCCAGCGCCAGGATCAGGTTGAACAGCGTCTCGCTGTCGGCGGCGGTGGCGGGGCGGAGCGTGAAGGCGGGCTTGGACATGCTGGGTCGGCTCTCCGGAAAACAGGGATTCGGAATTATCGCCTGTGCGTCACTTGCCGCGCCAGCTTGCATGCAATCGGGTCAGTGCCCGAAGTCCGCCAGCTTGCGCACCTGGTCGACATACCCGGGCGCCAGGCAATCCACCACCAGCCGCTCGGGCGTGCTGCGCAGCCAGGTCAGCTGGCGCTTGCACAGCTGGCGCGTGGCGGCGATGCCGCGCTCGCGCATGGTGGCAAAGTCTGCGTCGCCGTCGAGGTACTCCCATACCTGCCGGTAGCCGACGCAGCGGATCGACGGCAAGCCCGGATGCAGGTCGCCGCGCCGGCGCAGCCGCTCGACTTCCTCGATAAAGCCGTTGGCCAGCATCGCGTCATAACGCTGCGCGATGCGCGCGTGCAGCGCCAGGCGGTCCGATGGCTCCAGCGCAATCACGCGGAAGCGCTGGTCCGCCGCGCCGGCAAAGGTGCGCCCCTCGGCCTGGCGCGCCAGCAGCGCCGACATCGGCTGGCCGGACAGGCGATGGATCTCCAGCGCGCGCTGGATGCGCTGCGCGTCATTGGGCGCGAGCCGCGCCGCGGTGACCGGGTCGACCTCGGCCAGCATCGCATGCAGCGCCGGCCAGCCGCGCTCGGCGGCAAGCTGGTCGAGCTCCGCGCGCAGCGCGGCATCGGCCTGGGGCAGGTCATTGAGCCCCTGCGTCAGGGCCTTGTAGTAGAGCATGGTGCCGCCGACGATCAGCGGCACATGGCCGCGCGCGCGGATCTGTGCGATCAGCCGTTCGGCATCGGTGACGAACTGCGCCGCGGAGTAGCTGTCGGCCGGGTCGATGATGTCGATCAGGTGGTGCGGCGCGGCTGCAAGTTCTTCGCGCGTGGGCTTGGCGGTGCCAATATCCATCTCGCGGTACACCAGCGCCGAATCCAGGCTGATGATCTCCACCGGCGCGTCGGCCGCCAGTGCCAGCGCAGCCGCGGTCTTGCCCGAGGCGGTGGGGCCGAGCAGGCAGACCACGGGCGGATGCGTGGCGGAATCGTGGGGTACGGCGGACATCGGAAACCTTGGATGAGTCGTGCGGGCGAGCGGCTTACTGCCCGCGCAGGAACAGCCGGTCCAGCTCGGTCACGGTCAGTTGCACCCAGGTCGGGCGGCCGTGGTTGCACTGGTCGGCGCGCTCGGTCTGCTCCATCTGGCGCAAGAGCGCGTTCATTTCCTCGAGCGTGAGCTTGCGGTTGGCGCGCACCGCGCTGTGGCAGGCGAGGGTGGCCAGCAGTTCGTTGCGGCGCTCGGCCAGCACGCGCGAGCCGCCATAGGCATGCAGGTCGCGCAGCACGTCGCGCGCCAGCGCTTCGGTATCGGCCTGCTGCAGCAGCGCCGGCACCGCGCGCACCGCGAGAGTGGTGGGCGACACCGGGGCGATATCGAAGCCCAGCAGCGTCAGCGTCTCCTGGTGTTCTTCGGCCACGCCGATCTCGACCGGGCTGCCGGGCAGCGTGACCGGGATCAGCAGCGGCTGCACCGCCAGGTCGCGCGCGTCCAGGCCGGCCTTGATCTGCTCGTACAGGATGCGTTCGTGCGCGGCATGCATGTCCACCAGCACCAGCCCGCGCGCGTTCTGTGCCAGCACATAGATGCCATGCAGCTGGGCGATGGCGTAGCCGAGCGGGTGGTCGTCGGGGGCGTCGGCAGGATCGGCAAAGCCGGCGCGCGCCGCCGGCGGCAGCCGGTCCAGCAGGCCGGGCGGGTCGTCGGCGCGTGCCGCCTGGGCGTCGGCCAGCCAGGCCGGCGGCTGCGCCGGGGTGCCGGGCATGGCGCCATAGGGCCGCGCCGCCGGTGCGGCGGCATCGCGCACCATGCCCAGGTAGGCCTGGCGTGGCTGGGCGATGCCGAGTTCGGTCTGGCGTGCCGCGGAATAATTGATCCACTGGCCGCCGCCACCACTGCCGCCGCCATAGCCTGGCCGTGCGCCGGCCGCCGGGGTCGCGCCGCCAGGCGGCAGGGTGATCTCGCCGTCGGCGTCGGTATGCAGGCTGTCGCCGTTCCCGCCGGCCTGCCGCGCCAGGCAGCGCTGCACCGCGTGGTAGACGAACTGGTGCACGGCGCGCGATTCACGGAAGCGCACTTCGATCTTCGACGGGTGCACGTTGACGTCGACCATCTCCGGCGGCAGGTCCAGGCACAGCACATAGGACGGGAAGCGGTCGCCGTGCAGCACGTCCTGGTAGGCGCTGCGCACCGCGTGGTTGAGCAGCTTGTCGCGCACGAAGCGGCCGTTGACAAAGAAGTACTGCTGGTCCGGCCGCCCGCGCGAGGCGGTGGGCAGCCCGGCAAAGCCATACAGGTGCAGCGTGTCGGCCTCTTCGTCCAGTGGCAGGCGGGCGCGGGCAAAGTCATTGCCCAGCACCTGCGCGGTGCGGGTGGCGACGTCGCCGGCATTCCAGTGCTCCAGCGGCTTGCCGTTGTGGTGGACCGAGATGGTCACGTCGGGCCGCGCCAGCGCCACGCGCCGCACCATCTCCAGGCAGTGCCCCAGCTCGGTTTGCTCCGATTTGAGGAACTTTCGGCGCGCTGGCGTGTTGAAGTAGAGGTGCTGCACGTCGACGGTGGTGCCGACCCCGCCCGAGGCAGGCTGCACCGTGCCGGTATCGGCGCTGACCTGGGTGGCATGGGCATCGGCCGCGGTGCGGCTGGTCAGGGCCAGCTGGGACACCGAGGCGATCGAGGCCAGGGCCTCGCCGCGGAAGCCCAGCGTCAGCACCGATTCCAGTTCGTCGAGCGACGCAATCTTGCTGGTGGCGTGGCGCATCAGCGCGACCGGCAACTCTGCCGCAGGGATGCCGCAGCCGTTGTCCGTGATGACGATGCGCCGCACGCCGCCTTCTTCCAACCGGATGCCGAGCTGCGTGGCGCCGGCGTCGAGCGCGTTTTCCAGCAACTCCTTGACCACCGAGGCCGGTCGTTCCACCACTTCGCCGGCGGCGATCTGGCTGATGAGCTGGTCCGGCAGCGGCCGGATCGGGCGCGGCTGCTGGGTGGTGCGCAGGGCGGTGCTGGAGGCGGAGGCAGGCATCCGGCGATTATACGTGGACGCCCGCACGGAGTCGGACGCGCAAAGGCGCCGCAGGTGACGGATTGGCGCGGCGGCTCTTGTATGATTCAGGCCAAGGCGGCCCAGGCCGCATCGGACAGAACGCAGTCAACCAAACCATCAACGGGGAACGACTTGGATCTCGCTTTGCAGCTCATCGACATGCTGGTGCATGTCGACAAATACCTCGGCACGGTCATCGACCAGTACGGCCACTGGGTCTATGCCATCCTGTTCCTGATCGTCTTTGCCGAAACCGGTCTGGTGGTCCTTCCATTCCTGCCGGGCGACTCGCTGCTGTTTATCGCGGGCGCCTTCTGCGCAACCGGCGCCATGAACGAGTGGGCACTGATCGGCCTGCTGCTGGTGGCGGCGATTTCCGGCAATACCGTCAACTACCTGGTGGGCAGCTGGATCGGGCCCAAGGTGTTCGACCACCAGTGGCGCTTCCTGGACCAGGATGCGCTGCGCCGCACCCATGACTTCTATGAGCGGCACGGCGGCAAGACGCTGGTGATGGCGCGCTTCGTGCCGATCGTGCGCACCTTCGCCCCGTTCGTGGCGGGCGTGTCGCAGATGACCTTTGCGCGCTTCCAGATGTTCAACGTGGTCGGCGCCGTGGCCTGGGTGGTCGGCCTGGTCTTTGCCGGCTACTTCTTCGGCAACCTGCCGTTCATCCGCCAGTACCTGAACCTGATCGTGCTGGCCGGCATCGGCGCGGCCGTGGTGCCGCTGGTGCTGGGCGGGCTGTGGAAGCTGGTGCGCGGCAACCGCCGCCGGCCCACGCGCGTGGAGCGCTGAGCCAGTGAGGGGCCGCGCAGCCTTCGCGCCCCTTTTTCACTATGAAGCGGGTTCTTAGTTGAGGCTGCGGCTCATCATCCGCAGCGCCGGCATGCGCTCGCGGATCTGGCCGATATCGGCCGCATCGGGCCGGGCCAGCACATAGGCTTCCAGGTCGGCCAGCGCGGGTCGGAAGCACTCCAGGTTGGCGTACGCCAGCCCCCGGTCGCGCACTTCCTCGATCGAACCCGGCAGCAGGATCACCAGCCGGTTCTGCACCGCCAGTAGCCGCTGCCAGCGCGACTCCTGCAGGTAGATTGCCTTCAGGTTGCGCAGCATGCGCGCGACGATCTCGCGGTGGCTGGCCGCGCGCAGGAACAGGCCCAGCGGCACCTGGCTGGCATCGCTGATGCCTTCGCGCTCCAGGTACGGATCCAGCATTTCCTGCAGCCGTTCCTTCGACAGGGTCTCGCCGGTGAGCGGGTCCAGGATCACCTCGCCGGCAGGAATCGTCATGCGCAGCAGGAAATGGTTGGGGAACGACACGCCCTTGAGCGGCAGGCCGATCTGCTGGCCCAGCTCCATGAACAGCACCGCAAGCGAGATCGGGATGCCGCGCCGCTGGCGCAGCACCACGTTCAGGTAGGAGTTGTCGGGGTCGTAGTAGTCGTTCGCGTTCGGGCCGAAACCCAGGTCGCGATAAAAGAAATGGTTCAGCAGGCGCAGCCGCTGGATCGCGGGGGTGCCTTCGGCGATCCGGCGCTTCAGGCGCAGCGCCAGCACGTCCAGCGCCGCAAGCTCGGCCTGCAGGTCCAGGTCGGGGTAGGCGTCCTGCGCGATGGACAGCGCGGTTTCGGTCAGCGGGATGCCGTTTTCGTCAGCCACGAGGCTGGCGAAATAATCCAGGACTTTGGTGGATGTCATGTCGGTTTCCCGGTGCAGCCGCCGGCACCGCGCGCAGCGTGGGTCACCATTGCCGGCTCGTTAGGTGGCCCATGCGTTGGCAGATTCGCTGGCCCATCAGCCGGCGCGGCGCCTGAAGGCAGAGTAGCGCAGTCCCATGAGCCACAGTGTACCGAAGTAGACCACCGCTGCAAGTACCAGGCACGAAGCCAGCAGCGCGATGCGCAGCAGCGGCGTCGCGCCCAGTCCGATCCAGTCGAAGTTGCGCGCGAACCAGAGCAGCATGCCGGACAGCAGCAGCACCGAGGCGCACAGCTGCGCCAGGAACAGCCACCAGCCCGGCGCCGGCCGGTACAGGCCGCGCCGGCGCAGGCCGAAGAACAGCAGCAGCGCGTTGATGGTGGCGCCGGCGCTGATCGACAGCGCCAGCCCGGCATGGCCGATCCACGGCACGAACGCATAGTTGCAGGCCTGCGTGATCACCAGCACCAGCAGTGCGATCTTCACCGGCGTGCGGATATCCTGGCGCGCATAGAAGCCGGGCGCCAGGATCTTGATCGAAATCAGCCCCATCAGGCCGACGCCGTACGAGACCAGCGCCTGGCGCGTCATCTCGACCGCGTGGGCGTCGAACTTGCCATAGTTGAACAGCACGGCGGTCAGCGGCGCGCCGAACACGAACAGCCCCACCGCGCAGGGCACCGCCAGCAGGAAGGTCAGGCGCAGGCCCCAGTCGAGCAGGCTCGAGTACTCGGCATGGTCGCCCGAGGCGTTGGCCTTGGACAGGCTCGGCAGCAGGATCGTCCCCAGCGCCACGCCCAGCAGCGCGGTCGGGAATTCCATCAGCCGGTCGGCATAGGTCAGGTAAGAGACGCTGCCCGCGGCCAGCCGCGAGGCGATATTGGTATTGATGATCTGGCTGATCTGCGCCACCGACACGGCCAGCAGCGCCGGCCCCATCTGCCGCAGGATGCGGCGCACGCCGGGATCGGAGCACGCCGCGCGCAGGTTGAAGCTCAGCCGCGGCATCACGCCCAGGCGCCGCAGCGCCGGCACCTGGATCGCCAGCTGCAGCACGCCGCCGACCAGCACGCCCCACGCCTGCGCGTAGATCGGCTGGTCCATGTGCGGGCCGACGAACAGGGCCGCGATGATCAGGCACAGGTTGAGCAGCACCGGCGTGAAGGCCGGCACCGCGAACTTGCGCCAGGTATTGAGGATGCCGGACGCCAGCGCCACCAGCGAGATCAGGCCGATATACGGGAACATCACCCGCGTCATGAACACGGCCGCGGTATACGTTTCGCTTTGCCCGCGGAAGCCGGTGGCGACCGCGGTCATCACCAGCGGTGCCCCGATCACGCCAAGCAGGGACACGCCCATCAGCACCCAGGTCATGACCGTGGCGACGGCGTCGATCAGTGCCTTGGTCGGCTCGTTGCCGCGCTTGGTGTGGTATTCGCCGAGGATCGGCACGAAGGCCTGCGAGAACGCGCCTTCGCCGAAAATGCGGCGCAGCAGGTTGGGAATGCGGAAGGCCACGTTGAACGCGTCGGTCATCTCCGACGCGCCGAAGGCGCGGGCGATCAGGATCTCGCGCACGAGGCCGGTGACGCGCGAGAGCATCGTCAGGCTGCTGATGGTGGCGAGCGCTTTGAGCAGGTTCAAGGTGCGGGTCGGTGCGGGACGGTGGATCGGTGCGGGCGCACCGCATGTCGGGGACGCCACTGAGACGCGGTCCGGGCGATAAAGTTGCCGGCGCGCCACGTGCCCCGGCACAATGTGGCGCTTATTATACGGATCGGCCCGGCGCCCGCCCGGCCTGAGCTGGCAAAGTGTCCGCCGTGTTGCTTTGTGCGCCGGCATCTGTGTATAATTGCCGATTCACAAGGACAGTTGCGTTCCGGATTCGTGTGTCAGTGCATCCCGGGTCGCTCGATATGACTTAATTGTTGTGTCCCCCGCGGCACGCATCTGAATTCAGGATATTTTTACATGGCAAATTCCGCACAAGCTCGCAAGCGCGCCCGCCAGGCCGTTGCCCAGAACGCTCACAACTCCAGCCTGCGTTCGCGTCTGCGCACCGCCGTCAAGGCCGTCCGCAAGGCCATCGACGCTGGCGATAAGGCCGCTGCCGCCGAGATCTTCAAGAACTCGCAAGCCGTGATCGACAGCATTGCCGACAAGAAGATCGTGCACAAGAACAAGGCTGCACGTCACAAGTCGCGCCTGTCGGCCGCCATCAAGTCGATGGCTGCCTGATCGCTGCCCGGGCCGCCCCGGCGGTCCAGCAGAGGCGGGTGCCCAGGCATCCGCCAACAAAAAAGCTCGTCATCCGACGAGCTTTTTTGCTTTCCGGCGCCAGGCCGGCAGGCTTATTCCAGCGAACAGGCTTCAACCAGCTGCAGGTTGTTGTCGCGCGCAAAATTGAGCACGAAATCCAGCGCCTTGGGTTCAATGTCGCGCAGCCGCACGTCCACCACCACGCATTTGACATTGCCGGCGAAGATCGGCCGCACGTAAGGGGAGTAGGTCAGGCGCGGGTCGCCGCAGTCGCCCTCGGGGCGGAACTGCGCCATCACGCCGCACAGCCGTTCGGCCCAGTCGCTCGGGCGGAAGGTCTTGCCTTCCTTGGTAATGCCTTGGATAAAGAATTCGCGAACGTTGGGGTTCATGAGGCTGGACACTGCGGGTGAGGCGGACGACTCGACGGTAAACCCGCTGGACGGGCGCCCGTTTGACGCGGCCGGGGCGCGTTTGGTTCGCGCTGGTTCCAGCCGGAAGGCGGGGCGTCGGTGTCTTGCGGGGGCACTTTTGATGCCGGCGGCGGGCAGCGGCATGGGTATGCCGGGCCCCGCGTGAATCAGCGGGTATTATATCTTATATAAGAGTTGCGCATAAGGGCGAATCCTGTCGGGAACCTGTCAGCGGGCCCGGGCAAGTGCAGGGCGCAAGTCCGTGCCGGGTTGTCCCGGACTCGCCAAAGCAGAAATAATCCCTTATGATTCTTGCAGTTAAATTGCGTATGCGACGCGAAAGGCGGCTCCGCGGCGCGCTTGAGTCATGAACACTTCGTGACGGCGCGTCCCCACCGAGCCGCCTTCTTTGTTTTATGAGCTCAACCCCGATCAAGCATTACCTCCAGTTCAGCGACTTCACTCCCGACGAGTATGAGTACCTGCTGGATCGCGCGCGGATCCTGAAGGCCAAGTTCAAGAACTACGAGACCTGGCACCCGCTGCACGACCGCACGCTGGCCATGATCTTCGAGAAGAATTCCACGCGTACGCGCCTGTCGTTCGAAGCCGGCATCCACCAGCTCGGCGGCCACGCGGTGTTCCTGAACACGCGCGACTCGCAACTGGGCCGCGGCGAGCCGATCGAGGATGCGGCGCAGGTGATCTCGCGCATGGTCGACATCATCATGATCCGCACTTTCGGCCAGGACATCATCGAGCGCTTTGCCGCGCATTCGCGCGTGCCGGTGATCAACGGCCTGACCAACGAATACCACCCGTGCCAGGTGCTGGCCGACGTCTTCACCTACATCGAGCAGCGCGGCAGCATCCGCGGCAAGACCGTGGCGTGGATCGGCGATGCCAACAACATGGCCTACACCTGGATCCAGGCCGCCGAGCGGCTGGGCTTCACCTTCCATTTCTCGGCGCCGCCGGGCTACCAGCTCGATCCGGCCATGGTGCCGGCGTCGGCCGCCGGCCTGGTCAAGGTCTTCGACGATCCGCTCACGGCCTGCCAGGGCGCCAGCCTGGTCACCACCGATGTCTGGACCAGCATGGGCTTCGAGGCCGAGAACGACGCCCGCAAGCGCGCCTTCAAGGACTGGATGGTCACCACCCCGATGATGGACCGCGCCGAGCCCGACGCGCTCTTCATGCACTGCCTGCCGGCGCACCGCGGCGAGGAAGTCGAGGCCGCCGTGATCGACGGTCCCAAGAGCGTGGTCTGGGAAGAGGCCGAGAACCGCCTGCACGTGCAGAAGGCGCTGATGGAATACCTGCTCTGCGGCCGCTACTGAACCAGCGCGGCGCGGGGGTGAACAGGGAGGGGCCGCGATGGCCCCTCTTTTTACGTCTTTCGTACAGAAACCCAAGGAGATGGAAGTGAGCCAGTTCGACAACGTGTCGGTCGTCAAGAAAGCCAACCTGTACTTTGACGGCAAGTGCGTCAGCCACACCGTGCTGTTCCCGGACGGCACCCGCAAGACGCTGGGCGTGATCTTCCCGGCCGCGCTGACCTTCAACACCGGCGCGCCCGAGATCATGGAAATCAACGCCGGCACCTGCCGCGTGCGCCTGGCCGGTTCGGAAGACTGGCAGACCTATGGCGCAGGCCAGCAGTTCAGCGTGCCGGGCAACAGCAGCTTCGATATCGAGGTGCAGGAAACGCTGGACTACGTCTGCCACTTCGCGTGACAGGCGCGGCGGGCCGGTCCTGGCCCGCCTGCTTTACAGCACTACCGGCTCCGGTTCGATGCGCACGCCAAAGCGCGCCTGCACCGCATCGGCGATACGGTTGGCCAGTGCCAGCAGCATCGCGCCGGTGCCGCCGCCGTGGTGCACCAGCACCAGCGCCTGCTTGCCGTAGACGCCCACCGGCCCATCGGTTACGCCCTTGAAGCCGCAGCGGTCGATCAGCCAGCCGGCGGCCAGCTTGTACGAGCCGTCCGGCTGCGCATAGCTGACCAGGTCCGGGTTGGCCTGCAGCAGCGCGTCGCGCTGCGCGGCGCTGACCAGCGGATTCTTGAAGAAGCTGCCCGCATTGCCCAGCTGCGCCGGGTCGGGCAGCTTGCGCGAACGGATCGCGACCACGGCGTCGCGAATCGTGCCCGCATCGGGCGCGGCCCGGCCATCGAGTTCGCGCGCCAGCTCCCCGTACGACAGCACCGGTTGCCACGCCTTGGGCAGGCTCAGCGTCACCGCCGTGATGATGTAGCGGCTGGCGCCGGCGCGCTTGAACAGGCTGTCGCGGTAGCCGAAGCCGCAGGCCCGCAGGTCCAGCCACACGAATGCGCCGGTGTGGCGGTCATAGGCGCGCACGCCTTCGAAGCGCTCGCGCAGTTCCACCCCGTAGGCGCCGATGTTCTGGATCGGCGCGGCGCCCGCGGTACCGGGGATCAGCGCCAGGTTTTCCAGGCCGGGCATGCCGTCGGCGATGGTGCGGTTGACCAGCGCGTTCCAGTTCTCACCGGCGCCGGCGGTGACCAGCCAGGCATCGCCAGTCTCCTCCGGCTGGTAGCCGGGGATTTCCATCAGCAGCACCAGCGCGTCCAGGTCGCCGGTCAGCACCACATTGCTGCCGCCGCCCAGGACCACCAGCGGCAGGCCGTCGGCACGCGGGTCGGCCAGGGCCGCGGTCAGGTCGGCTTCGCTGCGCACATGCACCGCAAAGCGCGCGCGCGCGTCGAATCCGAATGTATTGTGGCGACGCAGGGGATAGAATTCGTGGAAATCTGCCATGCAAGGGAAAGGTGACGCGGCCGCCGCTGGAGGGCAAGCGACCCGGAACTGCGAGGTAGGCTGGATTATACGGAAGGCGCCGTGCGCGGCCGGCTTCCGGGCATACGGATCACAAGGAGAATGCAATGCCGTCGTTTGATGTAGTGTGCGAAGCGAACATGGTCGAGGTGAAGAACGCCGTCGAGCAGGCCAACAAGGAAATCTCGACGCGCTTCGATTTCAAGGGCTCGGACGCCCGGGTCGAGCACAAGGAAAATGAACTGACTGCCTTTGCCGACGATGATTTCAAGCTGAGCCAGGTCAAGGATGTGCTGATCAACAAGATGGCCAAGCGCAACGTGGACGTGCGCTTCCTGGACTACGGCAAGATCGATAAGATCAGCGGCGACAAGGTCAAGCAGGTGATCACGATCAAGAAGGGCGTGACCGGCGACCTGTCCAAGAAGATCGTGCGCATCATCAAGGACAGCAAGGTCAAGGTGCAGGCCAGCATCCAGGGCGATGCGGTGCGCGTGTCGGGCGCCAAGCGCGACGACCTGCAAAGCGTGATGGCGATGCTGCGCAAGGACGTGTCCGAGGCGCCGCTGGACTTCAACAACTTCCGCGACTGATTCTTGCCCTCCGCGCCGGCGCTCCTGCCGGCGCCGCCTGGCGCTGCCGCACTCAGCGAGGCTGCGGCAGTCCGCCGATTTTAGCGCCGGCCTTGATGCCTTTCTGCGCGAACCATCCCTTGTTCATTTCCAGCGCATAGCGGATCGCCGCCTTCGGGCAATGGTTGCTCTCCGTGCGCGGCGCCATGTCCTCGATATTGACGATGGTGCCGTCATCGGCCAGGAAGGCGATCGACAGCGGCAGCTCGGTGTTGCGCATCCAGAAGCAGTGGCCCGCCTTCTGCTCGAACACGAACAGCATGCCGGCGTTGGGGGCCATGGTCGTGCGGTACATCAGCCCCTGTTCGCGCGCTGCCGGCGTGGCGGCAACCTCGGCCTGGATCGCAAACATGCCCGCGGTGAGCGGCACCACCGGCAGCGCGGCCTGCGCGTGCGCGATCCCGGCGCTCAGCGCGAGCAGGCCGGCAATCGAGGAGCATCGTGACAACAGCGTGTTGGACAGGAAGGGCATGGTGTTCAGTCTGAAATGGCGCGGGCAGCAGCCGCAAGCATAGCGCACGCGCGCCGTGCCGATGTGCGGCGGGCGGTACGTCGCGCATCACGAGCAATCGCGGCAACAAAAAAGGCAGGCGCCTGGCGGCAGCCTGCCTTCTCTTTCCTGCCTCGCGAGCGCACGGGGCAGGGAGGGGCGCCAGCGATTACTGGGCAGCCGGGGCCGAAGCGGCGGGGGCAGCCTTCTTCTTGCTGTGCTTCTTGTGGGTGGTCTTCTTCTTGGTCGTGGTCTTCGGGGCTTCCTTGGTGGCCGCGGGCGCTGCAGCGTCGGCGGCAGCAGGTGCCGAAGCCTGGGCGAAGGCGCCGGTGGCGAACAGGCCAACAACCAGAGCAGCGATCAGTTTTTTCATGACGTATTACCTCGAAGGATGAGAACAGTCGGAAAGATTGACGCGTGATAGGACGTGTCCCCGACAAGAACGAGGCCGCGGTCGCCAGCGTTGACCCGCGACTTGTTAGTTTTTGTAACGAGAACGCCGCTTGGTGTCGTTCGCCTGTCTGGTCTTCGAGACATGGGATCGCGGTGCCGGCTCCTGGCGCATGTGCGGTGCTGCCGGTGCCAGTCCCAGTTGCGCGGGCAACACCTCGCAGCAGGCCCCGGGCGCGAGGCCGAGCGCCCGCAGGTCGAGCGGGCCGATCCCGACGCGCACCAGCCGCAATGTGGGAAAGCCGACCGCGGCGGTCATGCGGCGCACCTGCCGGTTCTTGCCCTCGCGGATCTTCAGCTCCAGCCACGCGGTCGGGATCGCCGCGCGAAAGCGCACCGGCGGCTGGCGCGGCCACAGCCAGTCTGGTGCCTCGATCGCGCGTACCCTGGCCGGCTGCGTGACGAAGTCGCCCAGGTCTACCCCGGCGCGCAGCCGGGCCAGCGCGGCGGCATCCGGAATGCCTTCGACCTGTGCCAGGTAGGTCTTCTCCAGCTTGTGGCGCGGGTCGGCGATGCGGGCCTGCAGCGCGCCGTCGTCGGTCAGCAGCAGCAGGCCCTCGCTGTCGGCATCGAGCCGCCCGGCCGGGTAGACGCCGGGCACGCTCACGCACGCGGCCAGCGTCGGGCGCGTCGGGTGTTCCGAGAACTGGCTCATGGTGCCAAACGGCTTGTTCAGGGCAATCAGGGTCATGGGGCGCAAGTATGCCCCAGCGGCGCGCCGGGCCGGGAGATCGAAGGATCTGGGGTCCGGCCCGATTGGCGGATGATGAAAAATTGCTGCATAATACGAAATTAGTCTTGTGTCTTATATAAGACTGAAGGCAGCCCAGGGTGGCGCAAGGGTGATGCAATGCAGCACGGGCGCGCGGTAAGGCCCGCTACAATGCCACAGCGCCATCTCCCCGAATCTCGCCGACCGGCCACGAACCGGCGGCAGTCACAACCGTTCCGTACTGGAGACGTCATGTACCAACATATCAAGGTTCCGGCCGGCGAAAAGATCACGGTCAACCAGGACTTTTCGCTGAATGTCCCGGACAATCCGATCATTCCTTACATCGAAGGCGACGGTACGGGCCTCGATATCACCCCGGTGATGATCAAGGTGGTCGATGCGGCCGTGGCCAAGGCCTATGGCGGCAAGCGCAAGATCGCCTGGATGGAGATCTACGCCGGCGAGAAGTCGACCAAGGTCTACGGCCCGGACGTGTGGCTGCCGGACGAAACCCTGGAGGTGCTCAAGGACTATGTGGTCTCGATCAAGGGCCCGCTGACCACGCCGGTGGGCGGCGGCATCCGCTCGCTGAACGTGGCGCTGCGCCAGCAGCTGGACCTGTACGTCTGCCTGCGCCCGGTGCGCTACTTTAAGGGCGTGCCCTCGCCGGTGCGTGAACCGGAAAAGACCGACATGGTGATCTTCCGCGAGAACTCGGAGGACATCTACGCCGGCATCGAATGGGCGGCCGAGAGCGAGCAGGCGAAGAAGCTCATTAAGTTCCTGCAGGACGAGATGGGCGTCAAGAAGATCCGCTTCCCGGCGACCTCGGGCATCGGCATCAAGCCGGTCTCGCGCGAGGGCACCGAGCGCCTGGTGCGCAAGGCGATCCAGTACGCCATCGACAACGACAAGCCGTCGGTGACGCTGGTGCACAAGGGCAACATCATGAAGTTCACCGAAGGTGGCTTCCGTGACTGGGGCTACGAACTGGCGCAAAAGGAATTCGGCGCCGAGCTGGTCGACGGCGGCCCGTGGTGCAAGTTCAAGAACCCGAAGACCGGCAAGGACATCGTGGTCAAGGACGCCATTGCCGACGCCTTCCTGCAGCAGATCCTGCTGCGTCCGGCCGAATACTCGGTGATCGCCACGCTGAACCTGAACGGCGACTATGTCTCCGACGCGCTGGCCGCGCAGGTCGGCGGCATCGGCATCGCCCCGGGTGCCAACATGTCTGACTCGGTCGCCATGTTCGAGGCCACCCATGGCACCGCGCCGAAGTACGCCGGCAAGGACTACGTCAACCCGGGCTCCGAAATCCTGTCGGCCGAAATGATGCTGCGTCACATGGGCTGGACCGAAGCCGCGGACCTGATCATCTCGTCGATGGAGAAGTCGATCCTGTCCAAGAAGGTGACGTATGACTTCGCCCGCCTGCTGGAAGGCGCGACGCAGGTGTCGTGCTCGGGCTTTGGCCAGGTGATGATCGACAATATGTAAGCACGGACTCCCGCTGCGGCGGGCGACCTGCCAAGGAAAACCCCGGTGCCGTCTGGTCGGCGCCGGGGTTTTTTCTTGCCCCGGGCGCCAGTGTTGCCTAGAACGTCAGGGGTTGGACTGACGGGCCTGGCGGCCCGAGGAGACAGGCATGGACGATCCCTTCCGCCGCACCGCGTTCGGTGCGGCCCTCTTCTACAAGGACCCGCTGGCGGCCCTGGACTGGCTGGAGCGCGCCTTCGGCTTTGAGCGGGTCATGGTGATCCGCGACCAGCAGGACCAGCTGGTGCATTCTGAAATGCGTTTCGGCGACAGCTACCTGATGGTGGGCAGCGAGTGGGCAGACTTTACCGCCAGCCCGGCCTCGATCGGGGGCAAGAATACCCAGACCCTGCACGTGCACCTGCAGGAAGGGCTGGACCAGCATTGCGAGCGCGCCCGCGCCGCCGGGGCCGTGATCCTGCGCGAGCCGCAGGACGAGTTCTACGGCGACCGGACCTATACGGCCCGGGACGCGGAGGGCCATGTCTGGACCTTCGGCCAGACTGTGCGCAAGGTCACCAGGGAAGAAGCCGAGCAGGCCAGCGGGCTCAAGATCGACGGCTGGGCCTGATGGCCCGGACCCCGGGGCCCAAGCAGAAAGCCCGGCGCAAGGCCGGGCTTTCGGTCGGATGTGGAGCGTGCAGCTGATCCGAGCCGGCACCCGCCGCGCCGCCGTGTCGGCAACGCGGGGCGCCGGCATCGATCCCGTCCCGGGGGAGCTCCCCCCACATCCTGGTTGACCGCTCCGCGGCTCTGCGGCCGGGATGCGGTCGCGGCGCGCTTTAGCTGGCGTCCTGGATATTGGTGGCTTGCTTGCCCTTGGGGCCCTGGACCACCTCGAACGAGACGCGTTGACCTTCCTTCAGCGTCTTGAAGCCGGACATCTGGATAGCCGAAAAGTGCGCAAACAGTTCTTCTTCGCCCTCGTCCGGCTTGATGAACCCGAAGCCCTTGGCGTCATTGAACCATTTGACGATACCGCTTGCCATATACTCCCCCACGAAATAGCAGATTTCAAAGCGGGGAAGCCTTGCCAGCCAGACGGCACGGACTGCGGCGCCATGACCTGCCGCGTCCTGAGGTGCGGCCGGCGATGACGCGCGGCGAGGTGCAATCGCGTGGCGGCCAGTCTCGATGCTGACTCGCCGCCGCGGCGGCCGTGGCCTCCCTGCTCACGGATCACCTGCCTCGGCTGTTGCTTTGGCTCGTTGGCCGTCGACAGGTGTGCGAACGATTCTTCTGGCAAAGCAGGATACTGTCAAGTTGGCGGATTCCCCACTGCCAGCAGGGTGTGGCGGGAATGGGACGGCACCTGGTGGTACCTTGGCGGCATGCGCCAGGGCCGCCGTGCTTGCTGTCCCGCCCGCGCCGGCCACGTGCCTTGCAATGCCTCCCGCGTGAAATCCCGCGTCCTTCCACCACCGGAAACAGGTGGCCCGGCTCTTGAATCCGGCGCCTTTTCCCCAAATTGCAGAGTTGCGAGTAAGGGTTAGAATAAAGCCATGGCTACACGGCTTGCGAATGTCCCACAACGCGAAGCAGGCACCATCCTGGAGCGGAAAGAGCAGGCGCTTAAACCGCCCGCCATGTTCAAGGTGGTGCTGCTTAATGACGACTACACTCCGATGGAGTTTGTAGTGATGATCCTGCAGCAGTATTTCAGCAGGGACCGGGAAACGGCGACGCAGATCATGCTCACCGTGCACCGGGAAGGAAAGGGCGTCTGCGGTATCTACACCAGGGATATTGCAGCGACCAAGGTCGAGCTGGTGTCAACGCACGCGCGGCAGGCGGGGCATCCCCTGCAGTGCGTGATGGAGGAAGCATGATTGCGCAAGAATTGGAAGTGAGCCTGCATATGGCGTTTGTCGAAGCCAGGCAGGCACGCCACGAGTTCATTACCGTGGAGCACCTGCTGCTGGCATTGCTCGACAATCCCACGGCAGCGGAAGTCTTGCGCGCCTGCGCGGCCAATATAGAAGACCTGCGCACCAGCCTTAAGAACTTCATCGCGGATAACACGCCGGTAGTGCCGGGTACCGACGAGGTCGATACCCAGCCCACGCTCGGTTTCCAGCGCGTGATCCAGCGCGCGATCATGCACGTCCAGTCCACTTCCAACGGCAAGAAGGAAGTGACGGGTGCCAACGTGCTGGTCGCGATTTTCGGCGAGAAGGATTCGCACGCCGTCTATTACCTGCAGCAGCAGGGCGTGACGCGGCTGGACGTGGTCAATTTCATCAGCCACGGCATCCGCAAGGACCAGTCCGAGCCCGCCAAGCATGGCGATGCCGCCGGCGAAGGCGAGGGCGGCGACGGCAAGGAAAGCCCGCTCGAGCAATACACCCAGAACCTGAACACGCTGGCCAAGGCCGGCAAGATCGACCCGCTGATCGGCCGCGAGAGCGAAGTCGAGCGGGTGGTCCAGGTGCTGTGCCGCCGGCGCAAGAACAACCCGCTGCTGGTGGGCGAGGCCGGCGTCGGCAAGACCGCGATCGCCGAGGGCCTGGCCTGGCGCATCACCAAGAACGAGGTGCCGGACATCCTGGAAAAGGCGACCGTCTACTCGCTCGACATGGGCGCGCTGCTGGCCGGCACCAAGTACCGCGGCGACTTCGAGCAGCGCCTGAAGGGCGTGCTGAAGTCGCTCAAGGACAATCCGAACGCGATCCTGTTCATCGACGAGATCCACACGCTGATCGGCGCGGGCGCTGCCTCGGGCGGGACGCTGGACGCCAGCAACCTGCTCAAGCCGGCGCTGTCGTCGGGCCAGCTCAAGTGCATCGGCGCGACCACCTTCACGGAATATCGCGGCATCTTCGAGAAGGACGCGGCGCTGTCGCGGCGCTTCCAGAAGATCGACGTGGTCGAGCCTTCGGTCGACCAGACCGTGCAGATCCTGCGCGGCCTGAAGTCGCGCTTCGAGGAGCACCACGGCGTCAAGTACGCGGCCTCGGCACTGACCGCGGCGGCGGAGCTGTCGGCCCGCTTCATTACTGACCGCCACCTGCCCGACAAGGCGATCGACGTGATCGACGAAGCCGGCGCGGCGCAGCGCATCCTGCCGAAGTCCAAGCAGAAGAAGACCATCGGCAAGGGCGAGATCGAGGACATCGTCTCGCGCATCGCGCGCATCCCGCCGCAGAGCGTGAACCAGGACGACCGCAGCAAGCTGCAGACGCTGGACCGCGACCTGAAGTCGGTGGTGTTCGGCCAGGATCCGGCGATCGAGGCACTGGCCTCGGCGATCAAGATGTCGCGCGCCGGCCTGGGCAAGACCGACAAGCCGATTGGCTCGTTCCTGTTCTCCGGCCCCACGGGCGTGGGCAAGACCGAGGTCGCCAAGCAACTCGCCTTCATCATGGGCATCGAGCTGCTGCGCTTCGACATGTCCGAGTACATGGAACGGCACGCGGTGAGCCGCCTGATCGGCGCGCCGCCGGGATACGTCGGCTTTGACCAGGGCGGCCTGCTGACCGAGGCCGTCACCAAGAAGCCGCACTGCGTGCTGCTGCTGGATGAAATCGAGAAGGCGCATCCGGATATCTTCAATATCCTGCTGCAGGTGATGGACCATGGTTCGCTGACCGACAACAACGGCCGGCGCGCCGACTTCCGCAACGTGATCATCATCATGACCACCAACGCGGGGGCGGAGACCATGAACCGCGCCACCATCGGCTTCACCAGTTCGCGCGAGCAGGGCGACGAGATGGCTGACATCAAGCGCAT
This sequence comes from Cupriavidus sp. CPT47-8839-RL05A, assembly GCF_058792255.1. Lineage (NCBI taxonomy): Bacteria > Pseudomonadati > Pseudomonadota > Betaproteobacteria > Burkholderiales > Burkholderiaceae > Cupriavidus > Cupriavidus sp. CPT47-8839-RL05A. The sequence continues at coordinate 67,879 of NZ_JBYTEG010000013.1, forward strand.
GTTCACGCCGGAGTTCCGCAACCGGCTGGATGCCATGATCAGCTTCCGCTCGCTGGACGAGGAAATCATCCTGCGCGTGGTCGACAAGTTCCTGATGCAGCTGGAAGAGCAGCTGCACGAGAAGAAGGTGGAAGCCAGCTTTACCGAGAAGCTGCGCAAGTTCCTGGCGCACAAGGGGTTCGATCCGCTGATGGGCGCGCGCCCGATGCAGCGCCTGATCCAGGACATGATCCGCAAGGCCCTGGCCGACGAACTGCTGTTCGGCAGGCTGGTTTCGGGCGGCAAGGTGGTGGTGGACCTGGACGAGCAGGACCAGATCAAGCTCGATTTCTCCGAGATCGAGCCGGAACCGCCCGAGGCGCCCGAGGAACAGCGCGCAGAAGCCTGAGCGGTTATCGGCCGCGTTGCCAGCAACGTGGCCGGTCATCGGGCAAAATACGGGGGCGGCAGTCATGCCGCCCCTTTTCTTTTTGTCCCGGCGGTCGCCGGCCATGCCCGTCGGGGCACGGGTTTGCGGCCGCAGCTGGCCGCGCAACCGGCCAGGAATCCAGCCTGAAAACCCTGATGTCCTCTGCCGAACGCACGCGGCGCCGCCGCCTGCTGCTCAAGATCCTGCCGCTGGGCGCCATGCCCGTCCCGATGCTCCACGCCGCTGCCGCCACCGGCGCCGAACCGCTGGCGGGCAACCGCCCGATCGCGCTGGTGCTGCCGTTCCCGCCAGGCGGGAGCGTCGACATCGTGGCCCGGCAGCTGCAGCCCGGGCTGAAGGCGGCGCTGGGGCAGACCGTGGTGGTCGACAACAAGCCGGGCGCGGGCGGCCTGATCGCATCGAGCACCGTGGCGCGCGCGAAGCCGGACGGCACCACCCTGTTGATGGCCTTCGACACCCACGCCATCAACCCTTTCGCCTACAAGCAGCTGCCCTACGATACCTTCCGCGATTTCTCGCCAATCTCGCAGCTGGTGCGCTTTCCGCTGGTGATTGCCGCCAATCCCGCGCTGCCCGTGGCCAATGTGCGCGAGCTGGTGGCGCTGGCCAAGGCCAGGCCCGAAGGCGTGCGCTATGCCTCGTCCGGCATCGGCAGCCTGAACCAGCTGGCGGCCGAGGCGCTGGCGACCGAAGCTGGCGTGCGTATGCTGCATGTGCCCTACAAGGGCGGCGGGCCGGCCGTGCAGGCGGTGCTGTCGAACGAGGTCGATATTTTCTTCAGCAGCTATGCCGCGGTGCAGGCGCACGTGGCCGCACGCACCATCAAGGTGCTGGGCGTGACCGGCACCAGCCGGCTGCGCCAGCTGCCCCAGGTGCCGACGGTGGCCGAGCAGGGGCTCAAGGGCTTCGAGGCCTACTCCTGGATCGGCGTGTTCGGCCCGGCCGGCCTGCCGGCATCCACGGTCACGCGCATTCACGACGCGCTGGTCGAATCGCTGCGCCAGCCGCGCGTGGTCGATGCGCTGGCCGCGCAGGGCTTCGAGATCGTGGGCGGCAGCCCGGCCGACCTCGGCAACCTGGTGCGCCGCGAGCATGACAAATGGCAGGCCGTGGCGCACAAGGCCAATATCCAGTTCGAATGACGATGTCCGGCGCCGGTGCGCCGTGAAACCGAGAGGATGCCGATGGCAACGCAAGCGGAAATGTTCGACCACGCCGTGGTGGTGTGCCCAGACCTCGATGCCGGGGCCCAGGCCTGGCGCCGGCTCGGCTTTACGCTGACGCCGCGCGGCTACCACACGCTCGGCTCGCAGAACCACTGCATCATGCTGCGGCGGGACTACCTTGAGCTGCTGCACGTGACCGCGCCCAGCCCCAACCGCCAGTACTACTGGGATGCGCAGGCGCATGGCGGCGGCTGCGCGGCGATGTCGTGCAAGAGCGCCGACGCCTTTGCCACCGCGGCACGGCTGCGTGCGGCGGGCTGGCACACCTCGGACCCGATCGAGTTCTCGCGTCCGGTGCGGCTGGATGACGGCAGCGAGCACCCGGCCACCTTCCGCGTGACCGCGCTCGACGATGCGCCGGGCGCGCGCTACTTCGTCTGCGAGCACCGTACGCCCGAACTGCTGTGGCGGCCCGAATGGACCCGCCATGCCAACGGCGCGCACAGCATCGCCACCATGTTCCTGGTGGTGGCGCCCGCGCTGGTGGACGCCGCCGCGCGCGCCTACGCGGAGCTGACCGGCGGCGAGCTGACGCAGCTGAGCGAACATGTCTGCAGCCTGGCGCTGGACGATGCCACGCTGGTGGTCAGCACGCCGCAGGCGCTGGCCTCGGCCACCGGCACCGCGCATATCCGGCGCGAGGGGCCGGGCTACGCGGCGATCCGCCTGCGCACCAATGACCTGGCGGCCGCGCGTGCCGGCTGGCGCGAACAGGGTGTGCCGACCCACGACCTGGGCCCGCGCGAGACCCTGGTGCTGGCGGATGCCGCCAGCGGCGTGGCGCTGCTGTTCGAGCAGCAGGGCTGAAATGCAAACTGGCGCCCCGCGGGGCGCCAGTGTCTTGTGCGGCCAGAGGCTGCGTCAGGCGCTGGCCTTGGCGTGATGCACGCCGGTCGAGCCAAAGCCGCCCGCGCCGCGTTCGCTGTCTTCGCTGAATTCTGCCACCGTCGAAAACACCGGCCGCAGCACCGGCACGAACATCATCTGCGCGATGCGCTCGCCCGGCTGGATCACGATCGGCTCGGTGCCGGGCGCATTGCGGTTCCACACGCTGACCATGATCTGGCCCTGGTAGTCGGCATCGATCACGCCGATCGAATTGCCCAGCACCAGGCCCTTCTTGTGGCCCAGGCCCGAGCGCGGCACGATGGTCGCGGCCATGTACGGGTTGCCCATGTGCACGGCGATGCCGGCCGGCACCAGTTGCGCGGGCGTGCCCGGCGCGATCGATACCGGGGCGTCGATGCAGGCATGGAGGTCGATGGCTGCGGCCATTTCGCTCTGGTAGGCGGGCAGGCCCCATTCATTCAGGCGCGCATCGAGCACCTTGATTTCGACGGTCGGGTTCAGTGGCTGGGTCATGGGAATCCTGGGGGGAATCGGTTCAACGGAATAGGTGGCAGCCGCGCATGATACCGGACGCGCGCCCGCCATCAGGGCCGTGCGCGCCCGGGCAGGCGCTGGCCGATCGCCGCCACCAGCTGGCGCGCCAGCGACAGCTTGTCGGCGCGCGGCAGCCGCGTCATGCCGGCGGCGTCGAACAGCACGATCTCGTTGTCGTCCAGGCCGAAGGTATGGTGGCCGATATTGCCGACCAGCAGCGGCACGCCCTTGCGCTGGCGTTTCTGCTCGCCGTACTGCTCCAGGTTCTCGCTCTCGGCGGCAAAGCCGACGCAGTAGGGGGCGTCGGCCCGCGCCGCGACCGTGGCCAGGATGTCGGGGTTCTGCACGAACTGCAGCGTGGGGGTGTCGGTATCGTTGGCCTTCTTCAGCTTCTGCTGCGCGACTTCAGCCGGGCGCCAGTCCGCCACCGCGGCCACGGCGACAAAGACATCCACGCCGTGCAGCTGCGCGATCGCCGCGTCATGCATCTGCTGCGCGCTGCGCACGTCGGTGCGGACCACGCCACGCGGGGTGGGCAGGCCGGTGGGGCCGGCCACCAGCAGCACCTCGGCGCCGGCCTCGCGCGCCGCGCGTGCGATCGAGAAGCCCATCTTGCCGGACGACAGGTTGGTGATGCCGCGCACCGGGTCGATCGCCTCGAAGGTCGGGCCGGCGGTGATCAGCACGCGCTTGCCTTGCAGCGGCTTGGGCTGGAAGAAGGCGATGATGTCGTCGAGCAGTTCTTCGGGCTCCAGCATGCGGCCGTCGCCGACCTCGCCGCAGGCCTGGTCGCCGCTGCCGGGGCCCAGGATCATCACGCCGTCGGCGCGCAGTTGCGCGGCGTTGCGCTGGGTGGCGGGGGCGGCCCACATCTGGCGGTTCATCGCCGGTGCCACCAGCAGCGGGCAGTCGCGCGCGATGCACAGGGTGCTGAGCAGGTCGTCGCACAGCCCGTTGGCCAGGCGCGCCATGAAATCGGTCGAGGCCGGGGCGATGACGATGGCATCGGCCTCGCGCGACAGGTCGATGTGCGCCATGTTGTTGTCGATGCGGGCATCCCACTGCGACAGGAAGACCGGCCGGCCGGACAGGGCCTGCATCGTCACCGGCGTGATGAAATGCGTCGCCGCCTCGGTCATGGCCACCTGCACGGTGGCGCCGGCCTTGGTCAGCAGGCGGACCAGTTCGGCCGACTTGTAGCAGGCGATGCCGCCGGTCAGGCCGAGAACGATGTGCTTGCCGCGCAAATCCATGGTGGGGAACCTGGCTGGGGAGAAAGGGAAATGATACCGGGGAAGCCGGCTGAGGGTTGGCTCCCCATTCCCGCACGGCGGGAGTGGGGCCGGGGGTGAGGGCGGGCGGTTCTGGTGGCGTGGTGCCTTGCTGAACCGCCCCTCACCCTAGCCTCTCCCCGCGAGGGGAGAGGGGAACACAATCAGGGCGCTCAGTGGCGCCGCACCCTGCGCAGCTCGTCCACGATCAGCAGCACCGCGCCGACCGTGATCGCGCAGTCGGCCACGTTGAAGGCCGGCCAGTGGTAGTTGCGCACATAGAAGTCCAGGAAATCGACCACGTGCCCGTAGGCCACGCGGTCGATCACATTGCCGACCGCGCCGCCCAGGATCAGCGACACCGCGAAGCAGAACAGCCGCTGGCCGGTGTGGCGATACAGCAGCCACACGATGAACGCGCCCACCACGATGCCCAGCCCGGTAAAGAACCAGCGCTGCCAGCCGCCGGCATCGGCCAGGAAGCTGAACGCCGCGCCCTTGTTGTAGACCAGCACCAGGTTGAAGAAGCCGGTCACCGGGCGCGATTCACCATAGGTGAAGGTGCGCACGATGACGATCTTGAAGAACTGGTCGAGCACCACCACCAGCAGTGCGAAGGCCATCCACAGCAGCGGGGTGGTGCTGGCGGCCTTGTTGTTGCGGCGTGCCGGGCGCGCGGAACGGGACGTGGTCGATGCCATCAGGCATGGCTCCTGTGTTCACCGGCGCCGAACAGGTTGCTGTCGCAGCGCCCGCAGAGGGTCGGATGGTCCGGGTTGTGGCCGACATCGGCGCGGTAGTGCCAGCAGCGCTCGCACTTGGCATGGGCCGACGGGGTCACCGTGACCAGCAGGTCGCCGGCCTCGGGCGCGTGCGTTACCTTGGCCGACGAGGTCAGCAGCACGAAGCGCAGGTCGTCGCCCAGGCTCTGCAGCGCTTCCAGCACCGGGCCGCCGGCCTGGATGGTCAGCTCGGCCTGCAGCGACGAGCCGATCTCGCCTTCCACGCGCACCGCTTCGAGCTGCTTGGTGACTTCGGCGCGCACTTCGCGCAGCGTGTGCCACTTCTGCAGCAGGTCGTCGGCGCCGTCGTCGACTTCCGGCACCGCGTAGTAGGTGCTGGTGAAGATGGTGTCGGTGTGCTCGGTGCCGTGGGCGAAGATCTGCCACGCTTCCTCGGCGGTGAACGACAGGAACGGCGCCATCCAGTGCAGCATCGCCTGGGTGATGTGGTACAGCGCGTTCTGCGCCGCGCGGCGGGCCTTGGAGTCCGGCGCGGTGGTGTACAGGCGGTCCTTCAGCACGTCGAGGTAGAAGCCGCCCAGGTCCTCGGAGCAGAAGGTCTGCAGCTTGGACACCACCGGGTGGAATTCATACGACTCGTAGTGCGACAGCACTTCCTTTTGCAGCTGCGCGGTCAGCGCCACGGCGTAGCGGTCGATCTCCAGCCATTCCGACGCCGGCAGGGCATGCCTGGCGTGGTCGTAGTCGGACAGGTTGGACAGCAGGAAGCGCAGCGTATTGCGGATGCGGCGGTAGCCTTCCACCACGCGCTTGAGGATCTCGTCCGAGATCGACAGCTCGCCGGAGTAGTCGGTCGAGGCCACCCACAAACGGATGATCTCGGCGCCCATCTTGTTCGAGATGTCCTGCGGCGACACGGTGTTGCCAATCGACTTGGACATCTTGCGGCCTTCGCCGTCGACGGTGAAGCCGTGCGTCAGCAGCGCCTTGTAGGGCGGCTTGCCGTACAGCATCGACGCGGTCAGCAGCGACGAGTGGAACCAGCCGCGGTGCTGGTCCGAGCCTTCCAGGTACAGGTCGGCGAGGCGGCCATCGGCTTCATCGGCGGACGGATCGTACAGGTCGTCGCGGTGCGAGCCGCGGATCACGGACCAGTGCGTGGTGCCGGAGTCGAACCACACGTCCAGCGTGTCGCGGTTCTTCTCGTACTGGCTGGCCTCGTCGCCCAGCAGCTCGGCCGGGTCCAGCGTCTGCCAGGCCTCGATGCCGTGCTGCTCCACGCGCCTGGCCACTTCTTCCAGCAGCTGCGGCGTGCGCGGGTGCAGCGCGCCGGTTTCCTTGTGCAGGAAGAAGGCCATCGGCACGCCCCACTGGCGCTGGCGCGACAGCGTCCAGTCCGGCCGGTTGGCGATCATGTTGTGCAGGCGCTGCTTGCCCCAGGCCGGGAAGAACTCGGTGGCGTCGATGCCGGCCAGCGCGGTCTCGCGCAGGGTGGGGCCGGTCTTGCCGTTCTCGTCGGCCGGGTCCACGTCCATGCCCGCGAACCACTGCGAGGTGGCGCGGTAGATGATCGGCGTCTTGTGGCGCCAGCAATGCATGTAGCTGTGGGTGTACTTGTGCGAATTGAACAGGTTGCCCGAGGCCTGCAGCACCTCGACGATCTTCGGGTTGGCGTCCCAGATCGACAGCCCGCCAAAGAGCGGCAGCGTGCCGGCATAGACGCCGTTGCCCATCACCGGGCTGATGATGTCCGAATCGGCCATGCCGTGCGCCTTGCACGACTGGAAGTCTTCCACGCCGTAGGCCGGCGCCGAGTGCACGATGCCCGAGCCGGTATCGGTGGTGACGTAGTCGCCCAGGTAGACCGGCGACAGGCGGTCATAGCCCGCGTCCATCTTGGCCAGCGGGTGGTGGAAGCGGATTTCCGACAGTGCCGCGCCGGTGGTGGTGGCCACGACCTTGCCTTCCAGGCCGTAGACCTTGAGCTGCTCCTCGACGCGCTCGGTGGCCAGGATCAGGTAGCCGCGCGGGGTCTCGACCAGCGCGTATTCCACTTCCGGGTGCACGTTCAGCGCCTGGTTGCTCGGGATGGTCCACGGCGTGGTGGTCCAGATCACGATCCAGCCGGGCTTGCCGTCGAGCTGCTCGAAGGGCACCTTGAAGGCGTGCGCCAGCTTGTCGGCTTGCGCGAACGGGAAGCCCACGTCGATCGACAGGTCGACCTTGTCCTTGTATTCGACCTCGGCCTCGGCCAGCGCCGAGCCGCAGTCGAAGCACCAGTTCACCGGCTTCAGGCCCCGGAACACATAGCCCTTCTCCATGATCTTGCCGAGCGCGCGCAGTTCATCCGCCTCGTTGCTGTAGTTCATGGTCAGGTAGGGGTGGTCCCAGTCGCCGAGCACGCCCAGGCGTTCGAAATCCACCATCTGGCGCTTGATCTGCTCGGTGGCGTAGGCGCGCGCCTTGGCCTGGACCTCCTGCACCGGCAGGCCCTTGCCGAATTTCTTCTCGATCTGGATCTCGATCGGCATGCCGTGGCAGTCCCAGCCCGGCACGTAGACGGCGTCGAGCCCGGTCAGGCCGCGCGCCTTGATGATCATGTCCTTGAGCACCTTGTTGACGGCGTGGCCGATATGGATGTCGCCGTTGGCATACGGCGGGCCGTCATGCAGCACGAACTTCTTCGCGCCCTTGCGTGCCGCGCGGATCTTCTTGTAGAGCTGCTTGTCCTGCCACTGCTTGACCCACTGCGGCTCGCGCTTGGGCAGGTCGCCACGCATCGGGAAGGGCGTGTCGAGCAGGTTGACCGGATACTTGCTTTTCTCGGGCTTGGCGCGTTTGTCGTCAGACATTTCGATTCTCAGGGCAATTCGGGTTGGCGCGCGGGCGGCGGCAGGCCGGCGGGCGCGCGGAAAGACTGGGGCGGCGGCGTGCGTGCCGGGCCCGCGCCACTGGCGTGCGGGCGGGCGCCGGCCGCTACCTAATTCGGTCGGTGGCGGAGGTGGCGAAGTCGCGCCCGCCGCTGCCTTCGGCCGCGCCCGGGGCGGTCAGACCGAAGAAGGCGCGCGCATCGGCGCTGTCCTTGGCGATGGCGGCGGTGAGCTCGTCCAGGTTGTCAAAGCGCGCTTCGTCGCGCAGCTTCTTCATGAATTCAACCCGCACCAGCTTGCCGTACAGGTTCTCTTTGAAATCGAACAGGTGGACTTCCAGCAGCACCCGGCCGGCGTCCTCGATGGTGGGGCGCACGCCGATGCTGGCCACGCCCGGCAGGGGCTGGTCGGCGATGCCGTGCACCTGCACCACGAAGATGCCGCTGACTGCCGGCCGCTTGTGCGAGATGCGCAGGTTCAACGTCGGGAAGCCCAGGTCGCGGCCCAGCTTGCGGCCGTGGATCACGTGGCCGCTGATGGCATAGCCGTGGCCGAGCAGGCGCCGGGCATGCTCCAGGTCACCGTCGGCCAGCGCCTGGCGCACCGCGGAGCTGGAGATGCGGATGCCGCCTTCGGACACCGATCCCATCTGCTCGACATCGAAGCCGTAGCGGCGCCCGGCTTCCTGCAGGTAGGTAAAGTCGCCGGCGCGCTTGGCGCCGAAGCGGAAGTCGTCGCCGACCAGCACCCAGCGCGCGTGCAGGCCATGCCAGAGCACGTTCTCGACGAACGCCTGCGGCGACTGGGCGGCAAAGTGGGCGTTGAAGTGTTCCACCACCACCCGGTCCACGCCGTTGCGGCGCAGGCTTTCCAGCTTGTCGCGCAGCAGCGCGATGCGGGTAGGGGCCTTGTCCGGGGTGAAGAACTCGCGCGGATGCGGCTCGAAGGTCATCACGCACAGCGGCAGGCCGCGTGCGTCGGCGGCTGCGCGCGCACGCGCGAGCAGCGACTGGTGGCCGCGATGCACACCGTCGAAATTGCCGATGGTGAGCGCGCAGGGCGCCCGGCTTTCGGCGTTGGGCAGGCCGCGGAAGACTTTCACGGGGACGGCGGGAAACGTTTCAGGTAAAGCGAGCATTATAAGGCGAATGGGTCCGCTTGCCGCTCCCGCCGCCCGCGGCCGGTGCCGCGCTGCTGTTTTTGTGCCGCAACCGGCCCTCGCGGCATGGCGCGATGCCGCAAAAGGCGGCATGATATGCCCCACTTCGGCTTCACTTCGGCGCTGGCACCTGCTGCCACCGACATCCGCCCATTCCAAGCCAGCCACACTTGAAAGCGCTGCCCAACCGGTTCTTTTCCCGGCTCCTGCCCCGAGTCCTGCCTCAGGCGACCGCCCAGCTCGACGTCGAGACGCGCGCCAAGCTGATGGCCATCGTGCACAAGAACTCGCCCACGGCGATCGTGGCCTCGGTGCTGCTGCCCGCGCTGACCACACTGGGATTCTGGAACGACGTGAGCCACTCGGCCTTGCTCGGCTGGTGCGCGGTGATGCTGCTGCTGACGGCCGGCGGCCTGTGGTTCTATGTCGGCTACCAGCGCGACCATGCCTCGATGAGCCGTTCCGCGCACACGCGCAAGTGGTGGAACAATATGCGCGCGGTTGCCTTCCTGACCGGCGTGACCTGGGGCAGCTCGGCGCTGCTGCATTTGTATGCAGGCTCGTCGGTGTTCTCCAGCGTGCTGTACCTGCTGACCCTTGGGGTGCTGGCAGGCGGCGCGGTGTCGCAGGCGCCGGTGCCGTCGAACCTGGTCTATGCCGGCGTGCCGATCCTCGTGCCCAATATCCTGATGGCGGAATTCGCCTTCCCCGGCCATGGCGTCTATGTGCAGGTGCTGCTGGTGATCTATGGTCTGATGCTGTCGCGCCATGCCTTGCACCTGCAGGTCACGCTGGTGCGCGCCATCCAGCTCGAGGGCGACAGCCGCCGCCTGGCCAAGCAGTTCCAGGAGGAAAAGGAGCGCGCGCTGCATGCCAGCGAGGAGAAGTCGCGCTTCCTGGCTGCCGCCAGCCACGACCTGCGCCAGCCGGTGCATGCGCTGGTGATGCTGGTGGAGGCGTTGCGCGCGCGCAACCAGTCGTCGGCGCTGCATCCGCTGGTGGAGCAGGTGGCGGCGGGTACCCAGACCATCGACCTCTTGTTCCGTTCGCTGCTGGACCTGTCCAAGCTGGAAGGGCGCAAGGTGTTGCCGACGCTGGAGCCATGCGAGCTGGGTGCGCTGATCCGCGACGTGATGAGCCAGTTTGCCGCCGATGCGCGCGAAAGCGGCCTGACCCTGACCCCGCGCGTGCCCGACGAGCTGTACGCCATGGCCGAGCCGGTGCTGTTGCGCCGGGCCCTGTTCAACCTGGTGCAGAACGCGCTGCGCTACACCCCGCGAGGCGGCGTGCTGGTGACCGCGCGCCAGCGCCGCAAGCATGTGCGGCTGGAAGTCTGGGATACCGGCGCCGGCGTGACACCCGAGCACCTGCCCGACATCTTTTCGCCGTACTACCAGGTCCATAACCCGCAGCGCGACCCGTCGCAGGGCCTGGGCCTGGGGCTGGCCATCTTCAAGGAATGCGTGCGCCTGATGCGCGGCACCTATGGCGTGCGCTCGGTGCCGGGCAAGGGTTCGGTGTTCTGGTTCGCGCTGGCGACGGTGCCGGCCGAGACCGTGGCCAGCGTGCGCGAGATGCGCGCGATGGCGCAGGCGGAAGAGGCCAAGCCCGACCGCCTGCAGGGCACGGTGCTGGTGGTCGACGACGACAGCCAGATCCGCAAGGCCTGGATCGCGCTGATGGAGGCCTGGGGCATCCGCGTGGCCTGCGCCGCGCACGGCGCCGAGGCCGACAAGCTGTTTGCCAAGGGCCTGCGCCCCGACATCATCTTCTGCGACCTGCGCCTGCCCGGCAGCGAGAACGGACTGGATTTGCTCGAGCGCTGGCAGAACACGCAGCCGCAGGCGCGCAGCGCGCTGCTGACCGGCGACCTGAAATCCGCCGCGCTGGCGGCGGCGGAAGAGGCGGGATATTTCGTGCTGCCCAAGCCGGTGGACCCGGCTTCGCTGCGGCTGCTGCTGCGACGCTGGCTGCGGCCGGCCTAGGGCGGGGTGCCGGCCTGCGTTACTGGCGCAGGCGGAACCGCTCCATGCGCGACATCACCTGCATGCGCGTGCGCACGCCCAGGCGCTGCAGGATGGCCGACACGTGCTCCTTGACGGTGTTCTCGGTCAGCCCCAGGCGGCGCGCGATCACCTTGTTCGGCAGGCCTTCCAGCACCAGCGCCAGCACCGAGCCCTGGCGCGGCGTCAGGCCGAGCTCGGCCGGCGTGACCGGAATGCCGTGGGCGGGCCCGAACGACTGCGCGCGGCCGTTCAGGGCCTCATCGGTGGGGAAGGAGGTGTCGCCTGCCAGCACCTTGCGCACCGCGGCGGTGAAGGCATTGGCATCAAGGTGCTTGCCGACGAAGCCGCAGGCCGACAGCGCGCGGGCGCGGCCGACGATCTCGGGGGTGGCCTCGGCGGACATGAAGATGAAGCGTGCGCCGGGGATGACGGTCTTGAACGACTGCATGGCATCGAAACCGGTGCCATCGTTCAGCCAGATATCGAGCAGCACGATATCGGGACGCAGCCCCTGCTGCAGGCTTGTCAGGGCTTCGCGGGCACTGCCGGCGGCATGGACTGCCACATCCGGCATGACTTCGGCGAGGAAAGCCGTAGTGCCTGACAAAGCCATAGGATGATCATCGACCACCAACAACGTCGGTGCAGCGTTCGACATGCGAATTCCCGTTCAAATTCCCGTTTCGTCCTTGTTGTCACCAGCTCTTGGCGAGCACTGTGTCATGCACAGGGTTGGCGCGTGGACGTAGCGCCCACTCTAGCAGAGGGGGCGAAGCGTCACAATCCATCAATCGGGGGTATACGGGCATGCCGTCACATGTTAGACACATCGCGCCCTGTCCGAATCTCGTGAATTAAGCACGTAATGCGTTGGCTTTACCAGAGTTTAGCGCCTTGCCTTGGTAGAATTGCGCGATGAAAAAAATTGTCATCTTGATTTCCGGGCGAGGCTCCAATATGGAAGCCATCGTCCGTGCCTGCGCGGGTGGCGGCTGGCCCGCCCGGGTGGCGGCAGTACTGTCGAACCGGCCGGACGCCGCCGGGCTGCAATTCGCGCAGCAGCATGGCATCGAAACCGGCGTGGTCGACCATCGCCAGCACCCTGACCGTGCCGCTTTTGATGCGGCTTTGGCCGAGGCCATCGACGCCCACGCGCCCGACCTGGTGGTATTGGCCGGTTTCATGCGTATACTCACGCCCGGCTTCGTCGACCGCTATGCGGGCCGGCTGCTGAATATCCATCCGTCGCTGCTGCCATGCTTCCCGGGCCTGAACACCCACAAGCAGGCGCTGGACGCCGGCGTCAAACTGCATGGCGCCACCGTGCACTTTGTCACCCCAGAACTCGACCATGGCCCGATCGTGATCCAGGCTGCACTTGATGTGCAACCCGCGGACACGCCCGAGAGCCTGGCCGCGCGCCTGCTCGAATGCGAGCACGTGATCTATCCCCGCGCCGTGCAATGGTTCGTCGAGGACCGCCTGCAACTGCAGGACGGCGTAGTCAACGTTATCAACCCGGCCGAATCGCAATTGCTGATGGCCATCTCCGCCGATACCCCGGCGGGAGGAGTCAAGGCATGAGTCGCACCCAGGCAGGAACCCGATCCCCGCGCAGCGAAGGACATGCCCCCGCGCGCAGCAAGGGCAAGGGCAGCCCCATCCGCAAGTCGCCCAATGCCAACGGTGCCCCGGTCCGCTCGCATGGCGGCCTGCATGCCACCCATATCCAGCATATCGACCGCCTGCTGGGCAAGGTGATGCTGTTTGCGCGCCCGGCCGATGCCGTGGTGAGCTATTACTTCCGCGAGAACAGCAAGCTTGGCCACCGCGAGCGCGGCATCATCGCCGAGGCCATCTACGCGGTGCTGCGCCGGCGCGTCGAGTTTGCCCAGTTTGCCGAAAGCGGCACGGGCGCGACCTCGCGCCGGCTGGCGCTGCTGGGCCTGGCCGCGACCCTGGGCCGCGACACGCTGACGCCGTTCCTGCATCCCGAAGAAGCCGAGTGGCTGGACCGCCTGACCACGATCGAGCGCTCCAGCCTGGCGCCGCGCGTGCGCGCCAACCTGCCCGAGTGGCTGTACGACGAACTGGTGCGCGGCCACGGCGAGGCCTTCGCCGCGGCCCTGGGCGACGCGCTGCTGCGCCCGGCGCCGCTGGACCTGCGCGTCAACCTGGCCAAGACCAGCCGCGAGGCCGCGCTGGCCGAGCTGCACGCCGCCGGCCTGGGCGCCGAGCCCACGCCGATGGCGCCGGCCGGCATCCGCATGGCCGGCAAGCCGGCACTGAACCAGTTGCCGATCTTCGTCAACGGCCTGGTCGAGGTGCAGGACGAGGGCAGCCAGCTGCTGTGCAACCTGGTCGCACCCAAGCGCGGCGAGATGGTTGTCGACTTCTGTGCCGGCGCGGGCGGCAAGACCCTGGCGCTGGGCGCGGCGATGCGCTCGACCGGCCGGCTCTACGCCTTTGACGTATCGGAAAAGCGCCTGGCCAACCTGAAGCCGCGGCTGGCGCGCAGCGGGCTGTCCAACGTCCATCCGGTGCTGATCGACTCCGAGCGCGACGCCAAGATCAAGCGCCTGGCCGGCAAGGCCGACCGCGTGCTGGTCGACGCGCCCTGCAGCGGCCTGGGCACGTTGCGCCGCAACCCCGACCTGAAATGGCGGCAATCGCCGGAGTCGGTGCTGGAACTGACTGCCAAGCAGAGCGCGATCCTGGACTCGGCCGCGCGGCTGGTGAAGGGCGGCGGCCGCGTGGTCTACGCGACCTGCAGCGTGCTGGAAGCCGAAAACGAGCAGATCGTGCGCGACTTCCTGGCTGCGCACCCCAACTTCCGCCTGGTGCCGGCCGCCGAAGTGCTGGCCGAGCAGAAGATCGAAGTGACCGGGCTGCCGGACAACGGCATGTTTGCCCTGTATCCGCACCTGCACCAGACCGACGGGTTCTTTGCCGCGGTGCTGGAACGCACCAGCTGAACGCCGGTGCCTGCCGGGCCGCCCGCCGATCGCGCGGGCGGCCGCGCCAACCCTGAGTTTCCTCGATGAACGGTGAGACCCTGTCCGACCTGGGTGGCCTGAAAGACCTGAAGGCCTCCCATTCCATGTTCGGCAAGATGCTGGACGACCTGATCCGCGACGCAGGCGGGCCGGGCTTCTTCTGGCAGTTGCTGGTGCTGGCCGGCTGCCTGCTGGTGGCATGGCCGCTGGCGCGCTTCGTGGTGCGGCGCCTGGAAGCGCGCTACCAAGGCTCAAGCTTTTCCGTGCGCTTTGCCGCCGCCAGCCTCGAGCGCGCCATGTTCCCGCTGGCCGGCTGGGTGCTGGTGCTGATGGCCCGCTTTGCGCTGGAGCCGCTGATCCCGATCAGCGTGCTGCGCCTGGCGCTGGTGCCGCTGTTCGGCATCACCTTCCTGAATTTCACCTTCTATGTGCTGCGCCGGGTGATGTCGGGCAGCGGCCAGCTGCATGGCATGCTGCTGCTGGTGGAGAAGGTGCTGACCACGCTGGTGTGGGCCGGCATGGCGCTGTACGTGCTGGGCGTGCTGGCGGACGTGGTGGCGTGGATGCAGGGCGTGCGCTTCGCGATCGGCGGCAAGCAGAAGATCAGCCTGGCCGAGACCCTGATGGCAGTGGTCTGGATCCTGCTGACGGTGCTGGTGGCGCTGTGGTTCGGTTCCTGGCTGGAAGAGCGGCTGATGCGCTCGGCCAACCTCGACGGCAACCTGAAGGTGGTGCTGACGCGCATCTCCAAGGCCTTGCTGCTGCTGGTGTCGCTGCTGCTGAGCCTGTCGCTGGTGGGGATCGACCTGACCGTGCTGTCGGTGTTCGGCGGCGCGCTGGGCGTGGGCCTGGGGCTGGGTTTGCAGAAGATCGCCAGCAACTACATCTCCGGCTTCATCATCCTGCTGGACCGCTCGGTCAAGCTGGGCGACCAGATCACGGTGGACAAGTACACCGGCATCGTGTCGCAGATCCGCACCCGCTATACGGTGGTGCGCAACGGCGATGGCGAAACCCTGGTGCCGAACGAGCAACTGGTGGCGCAGCCGGTGCAGAACCATTCGTTTTCCAATACCAATGTGCGCGTGGCTACCCGGGTGCAGGCAGACTACAACGCCGATCCGGAAACGGTGATCACGCTGCTGACCGCATGCGTGCGCGACCTGCCGCGCGTGCTGCCCGACCCGGAGCCCGCCGCTTTCCTGGTGCTGTTTGCCGACAGCGGCATCGAGTACGAGGTTGCGGTCTTCGTGGCCGATCCGCAGAACGGCAAGCTGGGCGTGCAGTCGGCGATGAACCGCGCGATCTGGCGCACGCTGCGCGAGCATGGGATTTCCATCCCCTATCCGCAGCGTGAACTTCGCGTGCTGGGCGAGGCACCCTTGCCCGGCAACGATCTGCCCCCATCTAAGGCGGTAGCGGATGCAGCGAATGCGGCGAGTGCCGCATAGACCGCAAGATGGGCGCAGCATGCGCCACTCACGGAACGAAAACTGTGGCGCCCCGTCCAAATCCGGGAAATAGCGTATGCTTGCGCGTCGCGCGATCCGGTAGAATGCCGGGTTGTCGCGGGTTGCAGCCTCAGGTTGCAGCGCACGCTCCCACATCAGACAGCCGCCAGATTGCAGCGGCTCGTACCTTGTCCCGCCAGCGCAGGGCCATCCCGGCGCCGGCGCGAGACTCGTGTGCCTGGGAGCCCGGAATGACTTCGGGTCCCGTGGCAGGCGCCAGAAAGCTATCGCAATCACTTGGATTCGCAGCCTTTTTTCTGCGCGTTGCGTGCACCGGCCCCGCCGGGCTGCACGGGAAAGTCCCTGTTTAACCGA
Source organism: Cupriavidus sp. CPT47-8839-RL05A (assembly GCF_058792255.1). NCBI lineage: Bacteria > Pseudomonadati > Pseudomonadota > Betaproteobacteria > Burkholderiales > Burkholderiaceae > Cupriavidus > Cupriavidus sp. CPT47-8839-RL05A. The sequence goes on from NZ_JBYTEG010000013.1 coordinate 83,789, forward strand.
CGGAGAACAGTTTGTTCGACACTATTCTTGACTGGGCCGCCAACGGCCTTGCCAACTGGACCTGGTGGGAGATCGTCATCTACACGCTCGTGATGACGCATATCACGATCGCCAGTGTCACCATCTTCCTGCACCGCTGCATGGCGCACCGGTCGCTGGATCTGCACCCGATCGCCCAGCATTTCTTCCGCTTCTGGCTCTGGCTGACCACGGGCATGGTCACGCGCGAGTGGACCGCCATCCACCGCAAGCACCACGCCAAGTGCGAAACCGAAGAAGATCCGCACAGCCCGCAGACCCGCGGCATCCGCAAGGTGCTGCTGGAGGGAGCGGAGCTGTATCGTGCCGAATCCAAGAACAAGGAAACCATCGCCAAGTTTGGCCATGGCTGCCCCAATGACTGGGTCGAGCGCAATGTGTACTCGCGCTTCGGCTGGCAGGGTGTCGGCCTGATGCTGATCATCGACCTGGCGCTGTTCGGCGTGATCGGCATGACCGTTTGGGCCGTGCAGATGCTGTGGATCCCGATCCATGCCGCCGGCATCATCAATGGCCTGGGCCACTGGTGGGGCTATCGCAACTACGATTGCGAGGACGCCTCGACCAACGTGTCGCCGTGGGGCCTGATCATTGGCGGCGAAGAGCTGCACAACAACCACCACACCTACCCGACCTCGGCCAAGTTCTCGATCAAGTGGTATGAGTTCGATGTGGGCTGGGGCTATATCCGCGCGATGCAGGCAGTCGGCCTGGCCAAGGTCAAGAAGACCCCGCCCAAGGCGCGCCTGGTGGAAGCCCGCCCGGTTGACCACAACACGCTGGAAGCGATCATCGCCAACCGCTATGACGTGATGGCGCGCTACGCCAAGGCCGTCAAGGGCGCGTTCCGCCAGGAACTGGAAAAGCTCAAGGAAGGCCGCGTGGCCGAGTACCGCAGCTTCAAGCCCGCCAGCAAGTGGTTCCACCGCGAGGAAACCAAGCTGGCCGCGCCGCAGCGCGAACAGCTGGCCAGCATCGTCGAACAGAACAAGGCGCTGCAGACCTTCGTCGAAATGCGCCGTGAACTGGCCGCCATCTGGGGCCGTTCCAACCTGACGCGCGAGCAGCTGCTGCAGCAGCTGCAGGCCTGGTGCCATCGTGCCGAGGCCAGTGGCATCCAGGCGCTGCAAGATTTCTCGCTGCGCCTGCGCCGCTACGCCTGATACAATCCGGCCGCGCCGTATGGTTTGACAAAGCCCCGCCCATGGCGGGGCTTTTGTTTTAGATAAACTCCCCAATATTCTGGCCGGGCCGCATCCCTGCTGGCGAAGGTCTAGAGGAGTACCGGAGATGACCCCACAATCGATCAAGACCGTCGAGTTCGAAAAGCCGAACCTGGCGGATGCCGAAAACGCCACTGGCAGCAGCTGCGTGGCCCATGCCTGGGCCAAGGTGCCGCCGGTGCTGACGCCCGACGAGCGCCAGTCCCTGAAGATGCGTATTCGCCGCCTGCTCAAGGAGCGCAATGCGGTGCTGGTGGCGCACTATTACGTCGACGCCGACCTGCAGGACCTGGCCGAGGAAACCGGCGGCTGCGTCTCCGACTCCCTGGAAATGGCCCGCTTCGGCCGCGACCACGAGGCCCGGACCCTGGTGGTGGCGGGCGTGCGCTTCATGGGCGAGACCGCCAAGATCCTGAGCCCCGAGAAGACCGTGCTGATGCCGGACCTGGACGCGACCTGCTCGCTCGACCTGGGTTGCCCGGCCGATGAGTTCGCCGCCTTCTGCGATGCGCACCCGGACCGCACCGTGGTGGTCTACGCCAACACCAGCGCCGCCGTGAAGGCGCGCGCGGACTGGATGGTGACCTCCAGCATCGGCCTGAAGATCGTCGAGCACCTGCATGCGCAGGGCAAGAAGATCCTGTGGGCGCCGGACAAGCACCTGGGCAGCTATATCCAGAAGCAGACCGGTGCCGACATGCTGCTGTGGCAGGGCTCGTGCCTGGTGCACGACGAGTTCAAGGGCATCGAGCTGGACCTGCTGCGCCGCGAATTCCCCAACGCCAAGATCCTGGTGCACCCGGAATCGCCGGAAAACGTGGTGGCGCAGGCCGACGTGGTCGGCTCCACCTCGCAGCTGATCGAGGCCGCGCAGAAGCTGGACGCGACCGAGTTCATCGTCGCCACCGACAACGGCATCCTGCACAAGATGCGCATGGCGGCGCCCGGCAAGCACTTCATTGAAGCGCCCACGGCCGGCAACAGCGCGACCTGCAAGAGCTGCGCGCACTGCCCGTGGATGGCCATGAACGCGCTCACCAACCTGGCCGAGGTGCTGGAAACCGGCCGCAACGAGATCCATGTCGACCCGGTGATCGGGCGCCAGGCGGTGACCTGCATCAACCGCATGCTGGACTTCGCCGCCGCGCAGAAGCGCAATGTGCGTCCGTCGGCAGACCTGGCCAAGGAACAGGCGCTGTTCCAGGGGATTGGCCCGGCATGAGCGTGAATTCGATTTTCGACAGCTACGGCCCGGCGCTGCAGGCAGCGCTGCAAGCCAATGTGCAGGCCGCCATTGACGAGGATGTCGGCAGCGGCGACCTGACCGGCCTGCTGGTGCCTGCGGCCAAGGCGGCACGCGCGCGCGTGATCGTGCGCGAGTCCGCAGTGCTGTGCGGCCAGCCGTGGTTCGATGCCTGCATGCGTGCGGTCGACCCGGCGCTGGAAGTGCACTGGCTGCAGCAGGAAGGTGCCCGCATGGCGCCCGATTCGGTGGTCTGCGAGATCACCGGCCCGGCGCGCTCGCTGCTGACGGCGGAGCGCCCGTCCCTGAATTTCCTGCAACTGCTGTCGGGCGTGGCCACCGCCACGCGCCGCTATGCCGACCTCATCGCCGGCACCCGCGCGCGCGTGCTGGATACGCGCAAGACGTTGCCGGGCCTGCGCCTGGCGCAGAAGTACGCGGTCCGCATCGGCGGCGGCGAGAACCAGCGGCTGGCGCTGTACGACGGCATCCTGATCAAGGAAAACCATATCGCGGCGGCTGGCAGCATCAGCGCGGCCATGCAGGCGGCGCTGGCGCTCGATACCAGGGCGTCGGTGCAGATCGAGGTGGAAACGCTGGCCGAACTGGAAGAAGCGCTTGCGGCCGGTGCGAAGTCGGTGCTGATCGATAACTTCACCGTGCCGATGATGCAGGATGCGGTCAGGATCAACCGGGGCAGGGCGCTGCTGGAGGTGTCGGGCGGCGTCAATGCCGATACTATCCGCACCTTTGCCGAAACCGGCGTGGACCGGATCTCGGTTGGTGCGCTGACCAAGGACGTGCGGGCGACGGACTATTCGCTGCGGATCATCGGCTGACGCTTCGCGCGATACCAGCAAAACGGGGTGGGGCCTTGCGGCCCCACCCCGTTTTGTTTTGCCTGGCCAGCCGTCAGCGCTTCCTTGTGGCTGGCGGCTGAATCACCGTCGGCAGCGCCTTGGGCAGGGTATCCGGATAGTCCCGGCTGAAGTGCAGGCCCCGGCTTTCATGGCGCGAGTAGGCGCTGTCCACGATCAGCGAGGCCACTTCGACCAGGTTGCGCAGCTCCAGCAGGTCGCTGGTGACGCGGAAGTTGGCGTAGTACTCGGCGATTTCCTCGCGCAGCAGGCCGATGCGGTGCTGAGCGCGCTCCAGCCGCTTGCTGGTGCGCACGATGCCGACGTAGTTCCACATCATGCGGCGCAGCTCGTCCCAGTTGTGCGACACCACCACCTCCTCGTCGGCATCGGAGACGCGGCTTTCATCCCAGGCCGGCAGCGTGATGTCAGGCAGGCCGGCCTTGTCCTTGGAAGCGATGTCCTCGGCCGCGGCGCGGCCGATCACCATGCATTCGAGCAGCGAGTTGGAGGCCAGCCGGTTGGCGCCATGCAGGCCGGTGCAGGCGGTTTCGCCCACCGCGTACAGATTGCCGATATCGGTGCGCCCGGAGGTGTCGGTGACCACGCCGCCGCAGGTGTAGTGGGCGGCCGGCACCACGGGAATCGGCTCGCGCGTGATGTCGATGCCGAGCTCCAGGCAGCGCGCGTGGATGGTCGGGAAGTGTTCTTTCAGGAAGGATTCGGGCTGGTGGCTGATGTCCAGGTAGACGCAGTCCAGGCCGCGCTTCTTCATCTCGAAGTCGATCGCGCGCGCCACCACGTCGCGCGGGGCCAGTTCGGCGCGCGCATCGTGTTCGGGCATGAAGCGGGTGCCATCGGGCAGCTTGAGCAGGCCGCCTTCGCCGCGCACCGCTTCGGAGATCAGGAAAGACTTGGCGTAGGGGTGGTACAGGCAGGTCGGGTGGAACTGGATGAACTCCATGTTCGAAACCCGGCAGCCCGCGCGCCAGGCCATGGCGATGCCGTCGCCGGTGGCCGTATCCGGGTTGGTGGTGTACAGGTAGACCTTGCCGGCACCGCCCGCGGCCAGCACGGTGTGCGTGGCGGTGAGGGTGCGCACCGCGCCGGTGCTGTCGTCCAGTACGTACAGGCCGTAGCAGCGGTTGCCCGGCAGCCCCAGCTTGCGCGAGGTGATCAGGTCGATCGCGAAGTGGTCTTCCAGGATGGTGATGTTCGGGTGCTGCATGGCCTGCTGCAGCAGCGTGCTGACCACGGCATGGCCGGTGGCGTCGGCGGCGTGGATGATGCGCCGGCGGCTGTGGCCGCCTTCGCGCGTCAGGTGGAAGCCCAGTTCGGCCTGCTCGTCGCGCGTGAACGGCACGCCGCGGTCGATCAGCCACTGGATGGCTTCGCGCCCATGCTCCACGATGAAGCGCGTGGCCTCTTCGTCGCACAACCCCGCACCGGCGACGAGCGTGTCCTGCGTATGCTCGTCATGGCTGTCGCCGGAATCCAGCACGGCGGCAATACCGCCCTGCGCCCAGTCGCTGGCGCCCTGGGTCATGGCGCGCTTGCTGAGGATGGCCACCCGGTGGGTGTCGGCCAGTTGCAGCGCGACCGTAAGGCCGGCCAGGCCGCTGCCGACGATGGCGACGTCGAAATTCATGGTGCGGAGTGCGCTGGGGGGCGCCAGGCAAAAAGGAGGAAACGGGAAAGTCTACACCTGAAGCGCCATCCCGCGCATCAGCGCGTCGCGTGGGGGTGGGCGCTTATCGCCCCGCAGGCCTGCGCGGCGCGCAGGCAACAAAAAGCCCCGCGGCATGGCGGGGCTTTCTGGCGGGAACCGGGATCAATTACTTGATCTTGGTTTCCTTGTAAGCGACGTGCTTGCGGGCGACGGGATCGAACTTCATGATCTCCATCTTTTCCGGCATGGTGCGCTTGTTCTTGGTGGTCGTGTAGAAATGACCCGTACCTGCGGTCGATTCCAGCTTGATCTTGTCGCGGCCGCCCTTGCTTGCCATGATGTGCTCCTAATTAGACTTCGCCGCGTGCGCGCAGGTCGGCGAGCACGGAGTCGATGCCTTTCTTGTCGATCAGGCGCAGGCCGGCGTTCGAGACGCGCAGGCTCACCCAGCGGTTTTCGGATTCAACGAAGAAACGACGATTCTGCAGGTTGGGCAGAAAACGGCGCTTGGTCTTGTTGTTTGCGTGGGAAACGTTGTTGCCGACCATCGGCGCTTTCCCGGTCACTTGACAGACGCGTGCCATGAAGCACTCCTAAATCTTCTATTCGTGGACAATGTTCGCAACAGATCAACAAAAGGCGCGCGGGCCCGGACTGCAGCGGTTGAGACTTCAGCAAAACGGGCATTATAGACCGGATTCCCTCGCCGAATCAATGCCTTCTGTGCTTTGGCGTTATCCGGTGTTGCTGCGCTGTATATGCCGTGGCGTTGGCGTCACAGCCCGGGCAGGCGGTCGCAGCAGTCGGCCAGCGAGCGGATTTCCTGGCCGGCCACGATGAAATGGTCGAGCAGCCGCACGTCGATCAGATCGAGGGTGCGCGCCAGTTCGTGGGTCAGGCGGATGTCGCTCTGGCTCGGCGCGGTGGTGCCGCGCGGGTGGTTGTGCGCGACGATGATGCCGGCCGCATTATGCACCAGGGCCTGGCGCGCCACCTCGCGCGGGTAGACGGCGGTGCGCGTCAGCGTGCCGCGGAACAGTTCTTCACTGGCCACCATGCGGTTGCGCGGATCCAGGAACAGGCACAGGAAGACCTCGTGCGGCAGCGGCGCCAGCGTCAGGCGCAGGTAGTTGCGCACCGCCGCCGGGCCGTCGAAGCCGGTGGGCAGGCGCAGCGATTCAGCCAGCGCGCGCCGGGCCAGCTCCGGAATGGCCTGCAGCTGGGCATACTTGGTTTCGCCCATGCCCCGGACGCTTGTCAGTGCGCGCCCCTCGGCCGCGAACAGGGCTGTCAGCGAGCCGAAGCGGTGCAACAGCTCGCGTGCGAGGTCCACGGCACTTTTTCCGGCAGTGCCCACGCGCAGCAGGATGGCCAGCAGCTCGGCGTCGGACAGGGCGGCGGCGCCGCTTTCCATCAGTTTCTCGCGGGGCCGCTCGCAGGCGGGCCAGTTGGCAATGGTCATGAGCACTCCAGGGTAGTCACGCCGTGATGAGGGTGAGGCCGGGCCCGGGGCGGCGGGCAATGGGCCAGTCGAATACAATACGGGTTGTTGACCGCTTGATCACCCATGAATTTGCAAACTTTCGCGTCGGAAACCGACGGCGGCACGGCTGGCCGCAAGACTGTCCAGGCCGACTCTTTCCTGACCCTGCACTACAGCATCGCGCTCGAGAACGGCACCGAGGTCGTCAGCACGTTCGAGGAGAAGCCCGCCACGCTGCTGCTCGGCCAGGGCCAGTTCGCGCCGACGCTGGAGCAGGCGCTGCTCGGCATGCCCGAAGGCGAGCGCATGACCTACCGGCTGGCGCCGGAGCAGGCCTTTGGCCCGCGCAACCCCGAGCTGCTGCAGTGGGTGTCGCTGGCCACGCTGCGCGAGAACAGTTCCTTCGAAGAGGACTACAGCCCGGGCGACCTGGTTGAGTTCAACGCGCCCGGCGGCGGCAAGTACGCGGGTGTGCTCAAGGAGTTCGGCGAGACCGCCGCGCTCTTTGACTTCAACCATCCGCTGGCCGGGCAGACCATCCTGTTCGACGTGCAGCTGATCGGCATTCTCTGAGCGCGCCGCACGTGTGCCGAACCATCCTGATACCGCAGCATGCCTGACCTGACCCCCGCACCCGACGCAGAAATCCTGATGGCGCAGCCGCGCGGCTTCTGCGCCGGCGTGGATCGTGCCATCGAGATCGTCGAGCGTGCGCTCGAGCGCTTCGGCGCGCCCATCTACGTGCGCCACGAGATCGTTCACAACGCCTATGTGGTGGCCGACCTGCGCCGCAAGGGCGCGGTGTTCGTGCGCGAGCTCGACGAGGTGCCCGCGGGCGCCACCGTCATCTTCAGCGCCCATGGCGTGTCGCGCGAAGTGCGTGCCGACGCCGCCGCGCGCGGGCTGCACGTGTTCGATGCCACCTGCCCGCTGGTGACCAAGGTGCATGTCGAGGTGAGCAAGATGCGCGCCGAGGGCTGCGAGATCGTGATGATCGGGCATCGCGGCCATCCGGAAGTGGAGGGCACCATGGGCCAGGCCAGCAGCGGCATGCTGCTGGTGGAGTCGGTGGCCGACGTCGCCACGCTGCAGGTTGCCGACCCGTCGCGGCTGGCCTACGTGACCCAGACCACGCTGTCGGTGGATGAGACCCGCGAGATCGTGGCCGCGCTCAAGGCGCGCTTCGCGCAAATCCGCGAGCCCAAGAAGCAGGACATCTGCTATGCCACGCAGAACCGCCAGGACGCGGTGAAGTTCATGGCGCCGCAGGTGGAGGTGGTGATCGTGGTGGGCAGCCCCAACAGCTCCAATTCCAACCGCCTGCGCGAGCTGGCCGAGCGCCTGGGCGTGCCGGCCTATATGGTGGACGCCCCCGAGCAGGTGCGCCCCGAATGGATCGCCGGCAAGCGCCGCATCGGCCTGACCGCCGGGGCTTCGGCGCCCGAGGCGCTGGCCCAGTCCATCGTCGAGCGCCTGCGTGAGCTTGGCGCGCGCCAGGTGCGCCCGCTTGACGGCATCGAAGAGAACATGGCCTTCCCGCTGCCGCGCGGGCTGCTGCCGGCCAGCGCCGCCGCCTGATCCGGTGCGGGCCGTGCCCGCCTGCCAGCCCCGCCTTGAACAAGGGCGCCGCTTGATGCGGCGCCCTTTGTCTTTGGTACGCCCGATTTGCAGCCGGCCGGCGCGAATAATGCACGGCGATGGTGCAGGTAATACATGGCTGTCCTGCGGATCAGACAAATCAGGGTAATCCCCCGGTTTGGGGTTTTCCCTATTATGGTGCGGCGCTACATTCTGCACATTAGAGAACGGTGCAGCTGAATTTAAATGAAACACCTAATTAATAAAGGCGCATTATAGGTGGTGCCGGCGATGCTTATCCGCCCCATCGGGCGGCGCAGGCACGATTCTTGTAAGTAGGTGAGGCGGCCGCGTCATGTGAGCGGGAATTGCCGCAATCTGTGCATTGGGGAAATTCCCTAGCTCATTTGACCGGTAAATGGTTAAGGATGTTGCGTCGCGTATTGCATCGACTAAGAAAGGGGATACAATGCGCGCGTTTCAAATTGAAACTAAACAAAGGCGGTCCAGGGAAACGTCCGGGAGGCGTTGAAAATCCCTGTCTTCGTGAATCCTAGGAGATCACTCATGCAAATCACGTTTGCCAAGATTCTGCCGATTGCGGCCGCAGTGGCGCTGGTAGCAGCTTGCGGCAAGAAGGAAGAGAAGCCGGCTGATGCGGCGCCTTCAGCGCCGGCGGCAGCCGCTCCTGCAGCGGGCGGCGGTGAAGTCGTCGTCAAGATCGGCCACGCGGCCCCGCTGACCGGCGGCATCGCGCACCTTGGCAAGGACAACGAAAACGGCGCCCGCCTGGCCGTGGAAGAAGTCAACAAGACCGGCCTGGAGATCGGTGGCAAGAAGATCAAGCTGGAACTGATCGGCGAAGACGATGCCGCTGACCCCAAGACCGGCACCTCCGTGGCGCAGAAACTGGTCGACGCCAAGGTCGTGGCAGTGGTCGGCCACCTGAACTCGGGCGTGTCGATCCCGGCCTCGAAGATCTACAGCGACGCCGGCATCGTGCAGATCTCGCCGTCGTCGACCAACCCGGACTACACCAAGCAGGGCTTCAAGACCACCTACCGCGTGGTCGCCACCGATGCCCAGCAAGGCCCGGCACTGGCCAACTACGCCGCCAAGACCCTGCATGCCAAGAGCGTGGCCATCGTCGACGATGCCACCGCCTACGGCAAGGGCCTGGCCGACGAGTTCGAGAAGACCGCGAAGGCGGCCGGCGTGAACGTGGTGGCGCGTGAAGCCACCAACGACAAGGCCACCGACTTCAAGGCCATTCTGACCAAGATCAAGGGCAAGAAGCCTGACGTCATCATGTACGGCGGCATGGACGCCACCGGCGGCCCGTTCGCCAAGCAGGCCAAGGAACTTGGCATCGGCGCCAAGATCGTCGGCGGCGACGGCGTCTGTACCGACAAGGTGGCTGAACTGGCCGGCGATGCCGTGTCGAACATCATCTGCTCGGAAGCAGGCCTGGCCCTGTCGAAGATGGAGACCGGCGCCGAGTTCAACAAGCGCTACCAGGCTCGCTTCAACGCCCCGGTGCAGATCTACGCACCGTTCACGTATGACGCCGTGATGGTCGTGGTCGACTCCATGAAGCGCGCCAACTCGACCGAGCCGGCTGCCATCCTGGCCGAAATGCCCAAGACCAATTACAAGGGCGTGATCGGCAATATCGCCTTCGACGAGAAGGGCGACATGAAGGAAGGCACCATCACGCTGTACGAGTACAAGGACAAGAAGAAGTCCGTCCTCGACGTCGTGAAGATGTAATCTGGGCTTACCGGCCCATCCGAACGGCACCGTGAGTATTTTGCGGTGCCGTTCTTTTTAGCCTCGCCTAATGTAGAAGCATCCTTACCATGGATGGAGCAGGGCAGGTCGCTTACCAGCAAACCAACCACCGCAACGTTACCCATTACACACCATGGTCCCCCCCCCGGCATCCACACCATGCCGCAAGGTCCGGGACTGAAGCAGGAGTTTTCATGGATATCTTTATCCAGCAGATCGTGAACGGTCTGGTGCTCGGCAGCATCTATGCGCTGATCGCACTGGGCTACACCATGGTCTACGGTATTCTCGGCATCATCAACTTCGCCCACGGCGATGTGCTGATGATCGGCGCGCTGACCGCCCTGTCAGCCATCCTCGGATTGCAGAAGTTCGCCCCCGGCCTGCCTGAATGGCTGACGCTGGTGATCGCCACGCTGGTCGCGATGCCGGTCTGCGCGATCCTGTCCTATTCGATCGAGCGGATCGCCTACCGGCCCTTGCGCAATGCGCCACGGCTGGCCCCGCTGATCACCGCCATCGGCGTCTCCATCATCCTGCAGACGATGGGCATGCTGATCTGGTCGCGCAACCCGCTGACCTTCCCGCAGCTGCTGCCGTCTGAGCCGATCGACATCGGCACGACCGGCGCCACCATCACCGGCAAGGAAATGGTCATCATCGGCATGGCCGTGATGGTGATGTCCGGCCTGCTGGCCCTGGTCAACCGCACCAAGCTCGGCCGCGCCATGCGCGCCACCGCCGAGAACCAGAAGGTGGCCGGCCTGATGGGCGTGAACCCCAATTTCGTCATTTCCGCCACCTTCATGATCGGCGCCACGCTGGCCGCGCTGGCCGGCGTGATGATGGCCACCAACTACGGCAATGCCCACTTCTACATGGGCTTCATCCCCGGCCTGAAGGCGTTTACCGCCGCAGTGCTGGGCGGCATCGGCAACCTGGCTGGCGCCATGGTCGGCGGCATGCTGCTGGGCCTGATCGAAGCGCTCGGCGCCGGCTATATCGGCGACCTGACCAACGGCGTCTTCGGTTCGAACTACCAGGACGTCTTTGCCTTTATCGTGCTGATCACCGTGCTCGTCTTCCGTCCGTCCGGCATCATGGGCGAACGCGTGGCGGATCGCGCCTGAGGAGAGCGAATCCATGAATACTCCGATTCCATCCACGGCAGCCGTCGCGGCGCCCACCAAGGTGCCGGCCAAGACCCTGGCCGCACTGATTGGCTTCCTGGTGATCGCCCTGTGCGCACCGTTCTTCGTCCAGACCCTGGGCGGCAACTACTGGGTCCGCGTGCTGGACTTCGCGCTGCTGTACATCATGCTGGCGCTGGGCCTGAACATCGTGGTGGGCTTTGCCGGCCTGCTTGACCTGGGCTATATCGCGTTCTACGCGGTCGGCGCCTACCTGATGGCGCTGCTGGGCTCGCCCCACCTGGCGAACCAGTTCGAGTGGATCCAGCAACTGTTCCCCACCGGCATCCACCTGTCGATGTGGTTCGTGTTGCCGATCGCGATCCTGGTAGCCGCCACTTTCGGCGTGCTGCTCGGGGCGCCAACGCTGAAGCTGCGCGGCGACTACCTCGCCATCGTGACGCTGGGCTTCGGCGAGATCGTCCGCATCTTCATGAACAACCTTGACCGCCCGGTCAACATCACCAACGGGCCCAAGGGCATCACCGCGGTGGACCCGGTCCATATCTTCGGCTTCGACTTCTCGAAGTCGCACGAGATCTTCGGACTCAAGTTCACGCCGGTGTTCATGTACTACTACCTGCTGGTGTTCCTGGTCATCGTGATCGTGTTCGTGAGCCTGCGGCTGCAGACCTCGCGTATCGGCCGCGCTTTCGTGGCCATCCGCGAAGACGAGATCGCCGCCAAGGCAATGGGCATCAACACCCGCAACATCAAGCTGCTGGCCTTCGCCATGGGCGCTTCGTTCGGCGGCGCCTCGGGCGCGGTGTTCGGCGCATTCCAGGGCTTCGTGTCGCCGGAATCGTTCACGCTGTGGGAATCGATCTACGTGCTGGCCATCGTGGTGCTCGGCGGCATGGGCCATATCCCGGGCGTGATCCTGGGCGGCGTCCTGCTGGTGGGCTTCCAGGAGTTGCTGCGCGTGGTGGCGGAGCCGATGCAGACCGGCTTGTTCGGCCATGTCATCGTCGATGCCGAAGTGCTGCGCCAGCTGCTGTTCGGCCTGGCCCTGGTCGGCGTCATGCTGTATCGCCCGGCAGGCATCTGGCCGTCGCCGCGCAAGGAAGACCGCCCGGTGGTGCGCCGTGCGGGCAGCGTGGGCCGTTTCTGACCAGGAGGACAACATGAGCAACAACGATTTCCTCCTGTCGGTACAGGGGGTCAACAAGCGTTTCGGCGGCCTGCAGGCACTGTCCGAGGTGGGCCTGCAGATCAAGCCGGGCGAGATCTACGGGCTGATCGGCCCCAACGGCGCCGGCAAGACCACCTTCTTCAACGTGATCACCGGCCTGTACACGCCGGATTCAGGCGAGTTCGTGCTGGGCGGCAAGCCCTACCAGCCGACCGCCGTGCATGAGGTGGCCAAGGCCGGCATCGCGCGCACGTTCCAGAACATCCGCCTGTTCGGCGAGATGACCGCGCTCGAGAACGTGATGGTGGGGCGCCACGTGCGCTCCAAGGCCGGCGTGTTCGGGGCGATCTTCCGCCCGCCCGCGGTGCGCCGCGAGGAAGAGGGCATCGAGGACATGGCGCACGACCTGCTCGACTATGTCGGCATCGGCAAGTACGCCAACTTCACCGCGCGCAACCTCTCCTACGGCCACCAGCGCCGGCTCGAGATCGCGCGGGCGCTGGCGACCGAGCCCAAGCTGCTGGCGCTGGACGAACCGGCCGCGGGCATGAATGCGACCGAGAAGGTGGAGCTGCGCGGACTGCTCGACAAGATCCGCAACGATGGCAAGACCATCCTGCTGATCGAGCACGACGTGAAGCTGGTGATGGGCCTGTGCAACCGCATGACGGTGCTGGACTACGGCAAGGTGATTGCCCAGGGCCTGCCGCACGAAGTGCAGAACAACCCCGCGGTGATCGAGGCCTACCTCGGCGCATCGGCACACTGATGGCCGGAGGACAAGCAATGACACAGACAGTACTGAAGATCTCCGGCCTCAAGGTCGCGTACGGCGGCATCCAGGCCGTCAAGGGCATCGACCTGGAAATCCGGGACGGCGAGCTGGTGACGCTGATCGGCGCCAACGGCGCCGGCAAGACCACCACCATGAAGGCCATCACCGGCCTGCAGGGCTGGGCCAGCGGCGACGTGGAATACATGGGCAAGTCGATCAAGGGCGTGCCCAGCTACGCGCTGCTTAAGCAGGGCCTGGCGATGGTGCCGGAAGGCCGCGGCGTGTTCGCGCGCATGACCATCACCGAGAACCTGCAGATGGGCGCCTACACGCGCAACGACGACGCCGGCATCAAGGCCGACGTCGAGCGCATGTTCGGCATCTTCCCGCGCCTGAAGGAACGCGCCAACCAGCTGGCGGGCACCATGTCCGGTGGCGAGCAGCAGATGCTGGCAATGGCGCGCGCGCTGATGAGCCAGCCCAAGGTGCTGCTGCTGGACGAGCCATCGATGGGCCTGTCGCCGATCATGGTCGAGAAGATCTTCGAGGTCGTGCGCGACATCTCGGGCCAGGGCGTGACCGTGCTGCTGGTGGAGCAGAACGCGCGTCTGGCGCTGCAGGCTGCCCACCGCGGCTATGTGATGGAGTCGGGCCTGATCACCATGAGCGGGGACGCCAAGCAGATGCTCGACGATCCCAAGGTGCGGGCCGCCTACCTGGGCGAGTAAGGCGCGCGCTGCCGCCTCCCACCCCGCCGCAAGAGGGGTGAGGGAGAGGGCAGGCGCACGCAGGCGCAAGGCCTTTCCCCTTGCTGCGGGGCCCCGCGCAACGCCTGCTCAGGCTGGCGTGCGCGGGTTCTGCGGCGCTGGCTCTCTCCCTCACTCCTTTGCGGCACCACAAAGAAAAAAGCCTCGCGCGAGCGAGGCTTTTTTTCCGTCTGGCGAATGAGCAGGCTCAGGCCAGCTTCTTCAGCAGCGTGCGCAGCATGCCGATCATCTGGTCGATCTCTTCGCGCGTCACGTTCAGCGCCGGCATGAAGCGCAGCAAATTGGCGCGCGGCGCGTTCAGCAGCAGGCCTTGCGGTGCCATGTCGCGGGCTTCTTCCACCAGTTGCGGGCCGATGTCCTTGCCCAGCATCAGCGCGCGCAGCAGACCGTTGCCGCGTTCGCCGGCCAGGCCGAACTCGGCGGACAGCGACAGCAGCTGTTCCCTCAGGTATTCGCCCTTGGCCTTGACGTCGTCGAGGAAGCCCGGCGCGGTCAGCTGCTCGATCACGGCGCTGCCCACCGCGGTCATCAGCGGGTTGCCGTTGTAGGTGCCACCCTGGTCGCCGGCCTCGAAGCTGGCGACCTCGGCCTTGCACAGCAGCGCCGACAGCGGCACGCCGCCGCCGATGCCCTTGCCCAGCGTCATGATGTCCGGCTCCACGCCCGCCAGCTCGTAGGCGAACAGGGTGCCGCAGCGGCCGCAGCCGGTCTGCACTTCATCGACGATCAGCAGCAGCCTGTGCTTGTCGGCCAGCGCGCGCAGGCCCTGCATGAACTCGCGCGTGGCGGGGATCACGCCGCCTTCGCCCTGCACCGGTTCCAGCATGATGCCGACGGTCTTGTCGGTGATCAGCTTCTCCACCGAGGCCAGGTCGTTGAGATCGGCGCGCGGGAAGCCCGGCACCTGCGGCGCGAAGATGGTGTCCCAGCCGGCCTTGCCCGACGCGCTCATGGTGGCGAGCGTGCGGCCATGGAAGCTGTGGTCCATGGTGATGATCTCGAAGGCGCCGTCCTTGTGCTTGCGGCCCCATTTGCGCGCCAGCTTGATCGCGCCTTCGTTGGCCTCGGCGCCGCTGTTGGCGAAGAAGACCTTGTCGAAGCAGCTGTGGTCGGTCAGCTGCCGGGCCAGCTTGAGCATCGGCTCGTTGTAGAAGGCCGGGCTCGGGTTGATCAGCCGGTGCGACTGGGCCACCAGCGCGTCGATCATGCCCTGGTTGGAATGGCCCAGGCAGTTCACTGCCCAGCCCTGCACGAAGTCCAGGTATCGCTTGCCGTTGTGATCCGTCAGCCAGGAGCCCTTGCCCTCGGTGAACACGAGCTCGGGCCGGTTGGTGATGTACATCAGGGATTGGACGGGATACTCAGCAAATGCCATGGCGGACTCCAGGGGTCGGCTTTAAACGATGGACGGACGGGCGTAACAACCGGGACAAAAACAAAAAGCCACGGGGGTTGCCCGTGGCTCGTTGACATGAACAGACGCAGTCGACGGTCAGCCGCGCGGCACCCCAGCGGGGAGCGACGTACGGAAGCTGCGGCGTCGGTTGAAGGTCATGTGCATGCGGGCAAATATAAGGCGCATGCGCCCGGGTGTCAAAACGAATTTTGGCTGGCCCGGGCATTGTTGCGCTGAGGGAACGGCTCTCGGGCGGCCTCAGGCCGCGGGAGTGGCCGGGTGCATGTCGGCCTCGGAGGTGAACGAGTCGGCGAAGAACGCGTCCTCGTGCAGCTTGCACTGGCGGGTGAAGTCGCCGCGCGCGGCATTGATCATCACCGGGGCGCCGCAGGCATAGACCTCGTGGCCCGACAGGTCGGGATGGTCGGCGATCACGGCCTGGTGGACAAAGCCGGTGCGGCCCTGCCAGTTGTCTTCAGGCAGCGCGTCGGAGATCACCGGCACGTAGCGGAAGTTGGGCAGCTCGCGCGCCCACTGCTCGCACAGCGCGTGCATGTACAGGTCCTTGGGCCGGCGGCCGCCCCAGTACAGGGTCATCGGGCGCTGGATGCCGGTGTAGGCGGCGTGCTCGACGATGGCCTTGATCGGCGCGAAGCCGGTGCCGGAAGCCAGCAGGATGATCGGGGCCTCGGACTCCTCGCGCAGGAAGAAGCTGCCCAGCGGGCCCTCGAAGCGCAGGATGTCGCGCTCCTTCATGGCCGGCTGGCCTTCCCTGGCGCCGAAGACATAGTCGGTGAAGGCGCCGCCGGGCATATGGCGGATATGCAGTTCGATCGGGCCGTCTGCATGCGGCGGCGTGGCGATCGAATAGCTGCGGCGCTTGCCGTCGCGCAGCAGGAATTCCACGTACTGGCCGGCCAGGTACTGCATGCGCTCGGTCGCCGGCAGCTGCAGCTTGATGGCGATCACGTCGTCGGCCAGGCGCTCGATCGCGGTCACGCGGCACGGCACCTTCTTGATCGGGATGTCGCCCGCGCCGTGGACTTCGCGGCACTCGATGGTGACGTCCGAGGCGGCGTTGGCGCAGCAGAACAGGGCGCGGCCCTCGGTCTTCTCCTGCGCGGTCAGTGCCGCCGGGGCGTGGTCGCCCTGCACGATGGTGCCTTCGAGCACGCGGCCCTTGCACGAGCCGCAGGCGCCGTTCTTGCAGCCGTAGGGCAGCCCGATGCTGTGGCGCAGGGCCGCGCCGAGGATGGTTTCGTCCGCTGCCACTTCAAACTTGTGGCCGCTGGGCATGACGGTTACTTGATAAGCCATAATCGGTCTATGAGCCAAATTCTGTCGAAGCTGCAGCCCTCGCGCCTCCCACAAGTCCCGCGGCTGCCGGCGCCTTCGCGCCGGCTGGGCCGCCCGCGCCTGTTGATCGTCGGCTGCGGGGATGTGGGGACGCGCTGCCTGCGAATCCTGTCGTCGCGCATGCGTGTCTTTGCCGTGACTTCACAGCCGGCGCGCCGCGCTGAACTGCGCGCCGCCGGCGCGGTGCCGCTGGTGGCGGACCTGGACCGGCCGGCCACGCTGGCACGGCTGCACGGGCTGGCCACGCAGGTGCTGGACCTGGCGCCGCCGCCCGGGCAGGGCGAAGGCGATCCGCGCACGCGTGCCTTGCTCGCCGCCTTGCGCCGGGCGGCCTGGCGCAAGGCCAGGACGTCGGCCGGCATGCTTCCCGGCGAGCCCGCCATTCTACCCGACCGGGGCAGGCCCCGCGCTGCGTTTGTCTACGCCAGCACGTCGGGCGTGTACGGCGACCGGCAGGGCGCCCGGGTCTCGGAGTTCCACGCCGTGCGGCCCCAGACCGCCCGCGCGCGCCGCCGCGTGGCCGCCGAGCAGGCAGTGCGCGGCTTCGGCCGCGATGCCGGCTGGCGTGCCAGCATCGTGCGCATCCCCGGCATTTATGCCAAAGACCGCCTGCCGCTGGCGCGCCTGCACCGCGGCACGCCCGCGCTGGTGCCGCAGGACGATGTCTACACCAGCCATATCCATGCCGACGACCTGGCGCGCACCATGGTCGCGGCGCTGTTCCGCGGCCGCGCGCAGCGCGTGGTCCATGCCAGCGACGACACCGAGCTGCGCATGGCCGACTACTTCGACCTGGTCGCCGACCGCCGCGGCCTGCCGCGCCCGCCGCGCATCACGCGCGGGCAGGCGCATGAAGTGATCGACAAGACGCTGCTGAGCTTCATGAGCGAATCGCGCCGCCTCGACAACCGCCGCCTGAAACGCGAGCTGCGCCTGCGCCTGCGTTACCCCACCGTCACCTCCTTCTTCGACACCTGACCGCCTTGCCGGCGCGCCCCAGTGCGCCTGGCACGGGGTTTGCTGCGCCTTTGCGCCGTTTTATTCCTGTCTATACAGCAGCACTTCCATCGCCCCGGCCTGGTGCCGGCACCGCAATCCGTGAACCGGGGTGGTGCGAGGCCTGTTGAGGAGTCCCGCTCTGGAAAGCGCCTTTCAAGGTCTTTATCCGCCTGGTTGCTTGGTGGAAGCCCTACGTTGACTTGTATATACAGGTACTGTTTAATGTCCGAAAACGAGCGCGGCCGCACGCATGGCCTGCCGTCGACGGACACACCAAAGGAGCGTACAGATGAGGAATCACAGCAGGATTCGCGGTCGGATGGCAGTGCAGGCCGCGGTGCTGGTTGCGGCATTGGGGGCTGGTGCGGCCCAGGCGCAGAACACCCAGGTCACGCTGGGCATGAGCGGCTGGACCGGTTTCGCGCCGCTGACGCTGGCCGACAAGGCCGGCATCTTCAAGAAGCACGGCGTGGACGTCGACATCAAGATGATCCCGCAGAAGGACCGCCACCTGGCGCTGGCCTCGGGCGCGATCCAGTGCGCGGCCACCACGGTGGAAACGCATGTGGCCTGGAACGCCAACGGCGTGCCCATCACCCAGATCGTGCAGCTCGACAAGTCCTACGGCGCCGACGGCCTGGCCGTGCGCAGCGACGTCAAGACCTTTGCCGACCTGAAGGGCAAGACCATCGGCGTCGATGCGCCGGGCACCGCGCCGTATTTCGGCCTGGCCTGGATGCTGAAGAAGAACGGCATGACGCTCAAGGACGTCAAGACCACCACGCTGTCGCCGCAGGCGGCCGCGCAGGCCTTCGTGGCCGGCCAGAACGACGGCGCCATGACCTATGAGCCGTACCTGTCGACGGTGCGCCAGAACCCGGACAAGGGCAAGATCCTGGCGACCACGCTCGACTACCCGATGGTGACCGACACGCTGGGCTGCGCGCCGAAGTGGCTTAAAGAGAATCCCAAGGCCGCGCAGGCGCTGGTCGACAGCTACTTCGAGGCCCTGGAGATGATCCAGAAGGAGCCGGCCAAGGCCAACGACATCATGGGCGCTGCGGTCAAGCAGACCGGCGAGCAGTTCGCCAAGTCCTCCGCCTACCTGCGCTGGCAGGACCGCGAGGCCAACCGCAAGTTCTTTGCCGGCGAGCTCGCCAGCTTCAGCAAGGAAGCAGCGGCGGTGCTGCTGGAAATCGGCGTGATCCGCCAGGTGCCGGACGTGACGGCGCTGTATGACGCGCGTTTCCTCAAGTAACCGACAGTCTTCAGGAGGCGTGACGTCATGACGCAAGCCAGACTTGGAACACCCGCCCCGGCCGCTGCCGCGGCGGTCCCTGCCGCAGCGGCGGCGCCGGTGCGCCGGCGCCACCCGTGGCTGGCCCCGCTGGTGCCGGTGGCGCCCAACACGCGCTGGATGCTGGGCCTGTCCTTCTTCGTGCTGTTCTTCGGCATCTGGGCCGTGGTAACGCTGGGCGGCTTCGTGCCGCGCACGTTCCTGGCCGACCCGATGACGATGGCCAAAGAGGGCTTCATCCTGTTCACCGAGCACAACTTCATCGGCGACATCGGCATGACCGTGTGGCGCGTGGTCGGCGGCTTCGTGCTGGCCGCGGTGCTGGCGGTGCCGCTGGGCATCTTCATGGGCGCGTACAAGGCGGCCGAGGCGTTCTTCGAGCCCTTCGTGTCGTTCTGCCGCTACCTGCCCGCGTCGGCC
Source organism: Cupriavidus sp. CPT47-8839-RL05A (assembly GCF_058792255.1). Classification (NCBI taxonomy): domain Bacteria; kingdom Pseudomonadati; phylum Pseudomonadota; class Betaproteobacteria; order Burkholderiales; family Burkholderiaceae; genus Cupriavidus; species Cupriavidus sp. CPT47-8839-RL05A. The sequence continues at coordinate 103,004 of NZ_JBYTEG010000013.1, forward strand.
TTTATCCCGCTGCTGATCCTGTGGGCCGGCATCGGCGAGACCCAGAAGCTGCTGGTGATCTTCATCGGCTCGTTCTTCCAGATCGTGCTGATGGTGGCGGTCGCCGTCGGCGGCGCGCGCAAGGACCTGGTGGAGGCGGCCTACACGCTGGGCGCCAACAGCGCCGGCATCGTGCGGCGCGTGCTGATCCCCGGCGCCGCGCCCGAGATCGCCGAGATCCTGCGGCTGGTGCTGGGCTGGGCCTGGACCTACGTGATCGTGGCCGAGCTGATCGGCTCGTCGTCGGGCATCGGGCACATGATCACCGACAGCCAGGCGCTGCTCAATACCGGGCAGATCATCTTCGGCATCATCGTGATCGGCTGCATCGGCCTGGTCTCGGACCTTGTCTTCAAGCGCGCCAACCAGCGCCTGTTCCCGTGGAGTTCGATCCAATGAGCGCACTGTCCATCCAGCAGGTCTCGCGCACCTTCTCCAACCCGCGCGGCGGCCAGACCCTGGCGCTGCAGCCGGTCGACTTCGAGGTCCGCGACAATGACTTCGTCACCATCCTCGGGCCTTCGGGCTGCGGCAAGTCCACGCTGCTGCGCATCGTCGCGGGGCTGGATACACCCTCCAGCGGCCGCGTGCTGCTCGACGGCCAGCCGGTGTCCGCCCCCGGCGCGGACCGCGGCATGGTATTCCAGTCGTACACACTGTTCCCGTGGCTGACGATCGAGCAGAACGTGCGCTTCGGCTTGCGCGAGCGCGGCATGAGCGCGGCCGAGCAGAAGGAGCGCAGCGACTTCTTTATCCAGCGCGTGGGACTGCGCGGCTTCGAGCACCATTTCCCCAAGCAGCTGTCGGGCGGCATGCAGCAGCGCACCGCGATTGCGCGCGCGCTGGCCAACGATCCCAAGATCCTGCTGCTCGACGAACCGTTCGGCGCGCTCGACAACCAGACCCGGGTGCTGATGCAGGAGTTGCTGCTGGGAATATGGGAGGCGTCGCGCAAGACGGTATTATTCGTGACCCATGATATCGACGAGGCCATTTTCATGGCCAACCGGGTGGCGGTGTTTTCTGCCAGGCCGGGTCGGATCAAAAGCGAGATCGCGGTGGATTTCCCGCATCCGCGCCATTACACCGTCAAGACCACTCCGGAGTTCTCCGCGCTCAAGGCGCGGCTGACCGAGGAGATCCGCGCCGAGGCCATGGCCTCGGCCGAGCACTAGGCATCCAACCAACGCCATGAACCACGCCGCCGGCACCGCTTCTTCCGCTTCTGCCTCTCCCACCGCGCTCTACCAGCAGGTGAAGGAGTACATCGCCCGCCAGATCCAGAGCGGCGCGTGGCAGCCGGGCGACCGGGTGCCGTCGGAGCAGGAGCTGGTGAACCGCTTCAGCGTCTCGCGCATGACCGTCAACCGGGCGCTGCGCGAGCTGCAGGAGCAGGGCCGGGTGGTGCGGGTGGCCGGCGTGGGCACCTTCGTGGCGGAGCACAAGCCGCAGTCGACGCTGCTGTCCGTGGTCAACCTGCAGGACGAGATCCGCATGCGCGGCCATGACTATGCCTGCGACGTGATCCTGGTTGAGCGCGTCTCGGCCTCGATCGAGGTGGCCGCCGCGCTGGAGCTGCGCACCGGCGAATCGGTGTACCACTCGGTCTGCGTGCATCGCGAGGACGGCGTGCCGGTGCAGCTGGAGGACCGCTATGTCAACCCGCGCGTGGCGCCGGACTTCATCGGCCAGGATTTCAGCGAGACCCAGCCCGGCGAATACCTGCTGCGCCATGTGCCCTACGATCAGGTAGAGCACGTGGTCGATGCCATTGCCGCCACGCCGGAGCAGGCCGCGCAACTGGAAATGCCGGCCACGCAACCTTGCCTGATGCTGACGCGCCGCACCTGGACCAACGGCGTGCCGGTGACTTTCGTGCGCTGCCTGCATCCGGGCAACCGCTACCGCCTCGGCAGCCGCTTCCGCGCCGACGGCAACCCCGCTTTCGGCTGAATCACAAGATCCGGCCGCACGGTCCAACTTTTACTCTAAGCTGTATAGACAGGAACATACAAATGAGCGCCAGCCAACACGACGACCAAGCTTCCCGCCCGCTGCTGACCTTGCAGCCGGGCCAAGTCACCCTGGCCGACCTGCGCCGCATCTACCGCGGCGAGGTGCGCCTGGCCATGGCCGAATCGGCCTGGGCCGGCGTGCGCGCCGCGCAGGCCACGGTGCAGGACATCATCGACGCCGACGCCGTGGTCTACGGCATCAACACCGGCTTCGGCAAGCTGGCGCAGAGCCGCATCCCGCACGACAAGCTGGCCCAGCTGCAGCGCAACCTGGTGCTGTCGCACAGCGTCGGCACCGGCCCGGACCTGGCCGAAGACACCGTGCGCCTGATCCTGGCGATCAAGGCCGTGAGCCTGGCGCGCGGCCATTCGGGCGTGCGGCCGGAACTGATCGAGGCGCTGCTGGCGCTGGCCAACCACGGCGTGACGCCGTGCATCCCGGCCAAGGGGTCGGTGGGCGCCTCGGGCGACCTGGCGCCGCTGGCGCATATGTCGTGCACGCTGATCGGCGTGGGCGACGTGCTGGTCGACGGCAAGCGCGTGCCTGCCGCCGAGGGCCTGGCGCACGCCGGCCTGCAGGCCTTCGAGCTGGGCCCCAAGGAAGGCCTGGCGCTGCTCAACGGCACCCAGGTGTCGACCGCGCTGGCGCTGGCCGGCCTGTTCGCCGCCGAAGACGCCTTTGCCGCCGGGCTGGTGGCGGGCGCGCTGTCGCTGGAAGCGATCAAGGGCTCGGTCAAGCCGTTCGACGCCCGCATCCATGAGGCGCGCGGCCAGGCCGGCCAGATCGCCGTGGCCGGCTCAGTGCGCGCGATGCTGGACGGCAGCGAGATCGTCGACTCGCACAAGACCTGCGGCCGCGTGCAGGACCCATACTCGATCCGCTGCCAGCCGCAGGTGATGGGCGCGTGCCTGGACAACCTGCAGCACGCCGCGCGCATCCTGCAGATCGAGTCCAACGCCGCCTCGGACAACCCGCTGGTGTTCTCCGCGCAGGGCGACGTGGTCTCGGGCGGCAACTTCCACGCCGAGCCGGTGGCCTTTGCCGCCGACATCATCGCGCTGGCGATTGCCGAGATCGGCGCGATTTCCGAACGCCGCCTGGCGCTGCTGCTCGATACCGGGCTGTCGGGCCTGCCGCCGTTCCTGGTGCGCGATGGCGGCCTGAACTCGGGCTTCATGATCGCGCAGGTGACCGCGGCCGCGCTGGCCTCCGAGAACAAGGCGCTGGCGCATCCGTCCAGCGTCGACAGCCTGCCGACCTCGGCCAACCAGGAAGACCATGTGTCGATGGCCACCTACGGTGCGCGCCGCCTGGGCGAGATGGCCGCCAACACCGCGGTGGTGGTCGGCATCGAGGCCATGGCCGCGGCGCAGGGCATCGAGTTCCACCGCCCGCTGAAGTCGTCGCCGCTGGTGGAGCAGGAACTCGCCCGCATCCGTGCGCGCGTGGCCTTTGTCGAAGAGGACCGCTACCTGGCACCGGATATCGAAGCGATGAAGCAATGGGTGGTGCAGGGCGATGCGGGCGCGGGCTGGCCCGATGCCGTGCGCGCGATCCTGCCGACCAACCTGTCGTAACGCGCCCCGCGCCGACACTGCCAGACCAGACCCGCAGCAGGAGAACAAGACATGAACGCCAACGAAAACCAATTCATCCAGCGCGGCCAGCGCGAAATCCGCGCGCCACGCGGCAGCCAGCTGCACTGCAAGAACTGGCTGATCGAAGCCGCCTACCGCATGATCCAGAACAACCTCGACCCGGACGTGGCCGAGCGCCCGCAGGACCTGGTGGTCTACGGTGGCATTGGCAAGGCGGCGCGCAACTGGGAGTGCTTCGACGCCATCCTGGACAGCCTGCGCCGCCTGGGTGAGGACGAGTCGCTGCTGGTGCAGTCGGGCAAGCCGGTGGGCGTGTTCCGCACCCATGCCGATGCGCCGCGCGTGCTGATCGCCAACTCCAACCTGGTGCCGCACTGGGCCAACTGGGACAAGTTCAACGAGCTGGACCGCGCCGGCCTGATGATGTACGGCCAGATGACCGCGGGCTCGTGGATCTACATCGGCACGCAGGGCATCGTGCAGGGCACCTACGAGACCTTTGTCGAGGCCGGCCGCCAGCACTACAACGGCGACCTGTCGGGCAAGTGGATCCTGACCGCGGGCCTGGGCGGCATGGGCGGCGCGCAGCCGCTGGCGGGCGTGCTGGCCGGCGCCTGCGTGCTGGCGATCGAGTGCCAGGAGTCGCGCATCGATTTCCGCCTGCGCACGCGTTATGTCGACAAGAAGGCCACCACGCTCGACGAGGCGCTGGCGATGATCGCCGAGGCCACGCAGAAGAAGGAAGCGATCTCGGTCGGCCTGCTCGGCAACGCCGCCGAGATCCTGCCGGAGCTGGTCAAGCGCGCGCAGGCCGGCGGCATGCGCCCGGACATCGTCACCGACCAGACCTCGGCGCACGACCTGGTCAACGGCTACCTGCCGGCCGGTTGGACTGTCGACCAATGGGAAGCGGCGCGCACGCAGGATCCCAAGTCGGTGGAAGCCGCCGCGCGCCCGTCCATCGTCAAGCACGTCCAGGCCATGCTCGACTTCCAGAAGATGGGCGTGCCGACGGTCGACTATGGCAACAATATCCGCCAGGTCGCGTTCGACGAGGGCGTGAAGAACGCCTTTGATTTCCCGGGCTTCGTGCCGGCCTATATCCGTCCGCTGTTCTGCCGCGGCAAGGGCCCGTTCCGCTGGGTCGCGCTGTCGGGCGATCCGGAGGATATCTACAAGACCGATGCCAAGATGAAGGAGCTGTTCCCCGAGGACAAGCACCTGCACCGCTGGCTCGACATGGCGCACGACCGCATCGCCTTCCAGGGCCTGCCCGCGCGCATCTGCTGGGTGGGTCTGGACGAACGCCACCGCGCCGGCCTGGCCTTCAACGAGATGGTCAAGTCTGGCGAGCTGAAGGCGCCGGTGGTGATCGGCCGCGATCACCTGGACTGCGGCTCGGTGGCTTCACCCAACCGCGAGACCGAGGCCATGCGCGACGGCTCGGATGCGGTGTCGGACTGGCCGCTGCTCAACGCGCTGCTGAACACCGCGGGCGGTGCCACCTGGGTCAGCCTGCACCATGGCGGCGGCGTCGGCATGGGCTTCTCGCAGCATTCGGGCGTGGTGATCGTGTGCGACGGCACCGATGCCGCGGCCCGGCGCATCGAGCGCGTGCTGTGGAACGACCCGGCCACCGGCGTGATGCGTCATGCGGATGCGGGCTATGACATCGCCATCGAATGCGCGCACGAGAAGGGCCTGAACCTGCCGATGGTGAAGGGCGCATGAGCCTGACGCTATTTCAACGGTTCGCGCTGGCCGAGATCGCGCCCACGCGCTGGAAGAACGGTGGCGGCAACACGCGTGAGATCGCGGTGTGGCCGCCGGGCGCCGGCATGGATGACTTCATGTGGCGCCTGAGCGTGGCCGATATCGGGCAGGACGGCCCGTTCTCGGCGTTTCCCGGCATCGATCGCCAGATCGTGCTGCTGGAGGGCGCCGGCGTGACGCTGCGTGCGGACGACGCCAGCTTCAGCCACCGCCTTGAACATATCGGCGAGCCCTTCGCCTTCTCCGGCGATACCAGCCTGCAGGCGACGCTGATCGACGGCGTTACGCGCGACTTCAATGTGATGACGCGGCGCGGCCACTGCCGCGCGCGCGCCGAGGCGTTCCGGCATGGGTTTGCGCCTGGCGCCGGCGGCCATGCCGTCTGCCTGCTGGCCGTCAGCGGCGCATGGCAGGCGCAGGATGCCGGCCTGCTGCTGCAAGCGGGCGAAGGGGCGCTCTACGGCGCTGCGGAACCCCCATCCACGCCATCGTTTGAACCTGTGGGCGACGCGGCCCTGTGCCTGTGCGTCACCCTTGAGACGGAGCCCGGTCAATGACGCTACCCTCTGTATCGTCCGCGCCCAGCGCGGACGGCGTCTGGCACAACTGCCACCTGCTGCCCGATGCCGATCCGGCGCACGCGATCCCCGATGCCGCGCTGGTGGTGGAGCATGGGCGCATCGCCTGGCTGGGCGCCGCCGCGGACCTGCCCGACGCCTATCGCGGCGCGGCGCGCCATGATGCCCACGGGGCATGGATCACGCCCGGGCTGGTCGACTGCCATACGCACCTGGTCTACGGCGGCCAGCGCGCCGACGAGTTCGCGATGCGGCTGGCCGGCGCCGGCTACGAAGAGATTGCGCGCGCCGGCGGCGGCATCGTCTCGACCGTGCGCGCCACGCGTGCCGCAGATGAAGACACGCTGTTTGCCCAGGCCGCCGCGCGCCTGCAGCCGCTGCTGGCCGAGGGCGTCACCGCCATCGAGATCAAGTCGGGCTACGGGCTGAACCTTGAAGCCGAGCGCAAGCAGCTGCGCGTGGCGCGCCGGCTTGGCGAGCACTTTGGCGTCTCGGTCCACACCACCTTCCTGGGCGCGCATGCATTGCCGCCGGAATACGCGGGCCGTGCCGATGACTACATCGACCTGGTCTGCAACACCATGCTGCCGGCACTGTCCGACGAAGGGCTGGTCGACGCCGTCGATGCCTTCTGCGAATCGATCGGCTTTTCGATTGCGCAGACCGGGCGCGTGTTCGAGGCGGCGGCGCGCCATGGCGTGCGCGTCAAGCTGCATGCCGAGCAACTGAGCAACCTCGGCGGCGCCGCGCTCGCCGCTCGCCACCGCGCCTTGTCCGCCGATCACCTCGAGCATCTCGACGAGGCCGGCGTCGCGGCGATGGCGGAGGCCGGCACGGTGGCGGTGCTGCTGCCCGGCGCCTACTATTTCCTGCGCGACACCAACCTGCCGCCGATCGCGCTGCTGCGCCAGTACGGCGTGCCGATGGCAATCTCGACCGATCACAATCCGGGCACGTCGCCGGTCACTTCGCTGCTGCTGATGATGAATATGGCCTGCACCCTGTTCCGCCTGACCGTGCCCGAAGCGCTTGCCGGCGTGACCGGGCACGCCGCGCGTGCGCTGGGCGCATCGGATCGCCACGGGCGGCTGGAAGCGGGGCGCGTGGCCGACTTCGCGCTGTGGCGCATCGATTCGCCCGCCGAGCTGGCGTACTGGTTCGGCCGCAACCCGGTCGCGACGGTGGTGCGGCAAGGGCGTGTGCATGCGCACGAAGGAGCCTCGGCATGAGCGGCACGCAACTCTTCGCTCCGTTTGCGCTGCTGCCAACCGGCTGGGCGCGCGATGTGCTGCTGGCCTGGGATGAGCAGGGCCGCTTCACCACCGTGCAGACCGGCGTACTGCCGGGTGCAGGCGTGCCGCATGCGGCCGGTCCCGTGCTGCCCGGCATGCCCAACCTGCACTCGCATGCGTTCCAGCGCGGCTTTGCCGGCCTGACGGAATTCCGCAGCCGCCCGCAGGGCGACGATCCGGCTGGCGCCGATTCATTCTGGAGCTGGCGCACGCTGATGTACCGCTTCGCGCAGCGGCTCTCGCCGGACACGCTGGAGGCCATTGCCACCCAGCTTTATATCGAGATGCTGCGGGCGGGCTACACCAGCGTGTGCGAGTTCCACTACGTCCATCACGATGCCGGCGGCAAGCCCTATGCCGATGCCGCCGAGATGTCGCTGCGGCTGCTGCGCGCGGCGCAGCGCACCGGCATCGGCATGACGCTGCTGCCGGTGCTGTACCAGACCGCCGGCTTTGGCGGCAAGCCGCCGCTGGCCGAGCAGCGCCGCTTCCTGCACGACACCGACGCGATGCTGCGGCTGCTGGAACGGCTGGCTCCCGCGTGCGCGCAGTCCGGCGCGCGGCTGGGGCTGGCACCGCACTCGCTGCGCGCGGTGCCGGAGGAAAGCCTCGCGCACGCACTGGCGGGACTGCAGGCGATCGATCCGCAGGCGCCCATCCATATCCATATCGCCGAGCAGCAGAAAGAGGTCGACGACTGCATCGCGTGGTCGGGCACGCGCCCGGTGACGTGGCTGTTCGACCATGTACAGGTCGACGCGCGCTGGTGCCTGGTGCACGCTACCCATATGGACTGGGACGAGCGCCGGCGCCTGGCGCACAGCGGCGCGGTGGCTGGCATCTGCCCGACCACCGAGGCCAACCTGGGCGACGGCGTGTTCGAGGCCGCGCCCTACCTGGCGCAGCAGGGCGCATGGGGCATCGGCTCCGACAGCCATGCCAGCGTCAGCGTGGCCGAGGAGCTGCGCTTGTTCGAATACGGCCAGCGGCTCGGCCTGCAGCGGCGCAATGTGCTGGCGTCCGACACGCATGCACAGGTGGCTGACCGGCTGTATCTCGAAGCCGTGGCTGGTGGCACGCGTGCCAGCGGCCGCGCCGTGGCGGGGCTTGTGCCAGGGCAGCAGGCCGATTTCGTGGTGCTGGATGGCGCGCATCCGACGCTGGCGGGCCTCGACGGCCCGCAGGCGCTGGCCACCCATGTGTTTGCCTGCCACGGTCATGAGACACTAGCGGATGTCCGCACCGCCGGACGCAGCCGCGTGCAGCATGGCGCGCATCCGCTGCAGGCGGATGCGGGGCGCCTGTTCATCGCGGCGCGCGCCGGCCTGCTGGCCGACTGAAACCGGGCTACGCCCACTGCATCGCAAAGACAATGTCCTTCTCCACCGATACCCCCGCCTTCACCCTGCATCGCGGCACGCGCCCGTTGCTGGTATCGATGCCGCACGTCGGCACGCACCTGCCGGCTTCGGTCTCGCAGCGCCTGACGGCCGAAGCGCGCACCGTGCCCGACACCGACTGGCACCTGGAACGCCTCTACAGCTTCGCCCGCGAGCTGGGTGCGTCGGTGCTGGTGGCCACGCATTCGCGCTACGTGGTCGACCTGAACCGCCCGCCCGATAACGCCAACCTGTATCCCGGCCAGGACACCACGGGCCTGTGCCCGGTCGACACCTTCGACAAGACGCCGCTGTACGCCGACGGCAACGGCCCCGACGATGCGGAAATCGCCGCACGCCGCGATGCGATCTGGCGCCCGTACCACCAGGCGCTGGCCGCGGAACTGGCCCGCCTGAAGGCGGAGCACGGCACCATCGCGCTGTGGGATGCGCATTCGATCCGCTCGGTGCTGCCGCGCTTCTTCGAAGGCAGGCTGCCGGACTTCAACCTCGGCACGGCCAACGGCGAGAGTTGCGACGCGTCGCTTGCGGACCAGCTGCTCGAGCAGGCCGGCGCGGTGGCCGGCCATACCGCGGTGCTCAACGGGCGCTTCAAGGGCGGCTATATCACGCGCCAATACGGCAAGCCGCAGGACGGCGTGCACGCGGTGCAGCTCGAGCTGTCGCAGGTCGCCTACATGAGCGAGACGTATCCGTTCGCCTACGACGAGGCGCGTGCGGCGGCATTGCAGCCGGCTTTGCGAGGGATGCTGGCGACGGTGCTTGAGTTCGTCGAAACGCGCTAAGGCGCTGGCGCGGCACGATGGCAGCCGCGCAGCGCTGCCAGCTCACGCCAAGCGCTGACCAAGCCGCAGGCGGTAGAGCGAAGTGCTGGCGGCGATGAACAAGGCATTGCCCTCGGCGCCGCCGAAGGTGAGGTTGCCGACCTTCTCCGGCACGGGAATATGCGCCAGCCGCGTCCCGTCCGGATGGAAAACCTGCACGCCGCTGGCGCTGCTGGCAAAGAGCCAGCCGCGCCGGTCCACGCGAAATCCATCCGGCAGTCCGGGCGCGATGAGGGCGAAGACCCGCGGGTTGGCCAGCACCCGCCCCGCAACGACGTCGAAGGCGATGATGTGGTGATGACCATCGTCGCGCAATGCCGCCGAGGTATCGGAGACATAGAGCACGTCTTCATCGGGCGAGAATGCCAGCCCGTTCGGCTCTTCTATAAGGTCGCTGGCGACTTCCAGCGCACCGACGGCGGGATCGTAGCGAAACACATAGTTGTGCCGCAGCTCGGGATCGGCCCGGTGGCCTTCGCGGTCCGACAGGATCCCATACGGCGGATCGGTGAACCACAGGGTGCCATCGCGCTTGATCACGATGTCGTTGGGCGAATTCAGGCGCCGCCCCTGATAGTGGCTGACGACCAGTTCGTCTTCGCCCTGGCGGGCACCGCTGCGATGCGTCCGCACGATGGCCCGCTGTCCGTGCGAGCAATGCAGCAGCGAGCCGTCCGCCGCCAGGGCGTGGCCGTTGGTGAACTCGGCGCCAGCGCGCCAGACCGACATGCCATCCGCGGCGCTCCAGCGCAGGATGCGGTCGTTGGGGATGTCGCTCCACAGCACCGCATCTTCGTCGGGCAACCACACCGGCCCCTCGCTCCAGGTTGCCCCGCGTGCCAGTTGCTCGAGCCGTTCGCCCGCCAGCGGCAGCTCGCGTGCGCGCTCATCGAATATCTGGACTGTATCCATGGTCTTCCTTTATCCCGTTGCAAAGACACCCAGGCGGTCTTTACACGAACTGCCACAGCAAGAGGACCAGGCCAAGGGCTGCGATACCGGCAAGCGTCGTCAGCACCGTCCAGCTCCTTAGTCCATCACCGACGCTCAGGCCCAGCATCCGGGTCACGATCCAGAAGCCCGCATCGTTGACATGGGAGACCGCCATGCCGCCCGCTCCCATCGCCAGGCCGATCAGGGCCAGATGGTTGGGGCCGAGCGATGCCTGCTTGACCAGCGGGGCGATGATGCCGGCAGTGGTCATCAGCGCCACGGTGGTGGGCCCCTGTGCCGCGCGCAACAGCATCGCCAGCAGGAACGCGAGGACGGCCAGCGGCAGACCCGAAGACTGCAGCGACGTCGCCAGCGCGGGGCCGATTCCGGTCGACACCAGGATCTTGGCGAAAGCGCCGCCGGCGCCGGTGATCAGGATCACCACCGATACGGTCGGGATGGCGGCGCCGGCCACCTCGGACACCGTCGCCAGCGGCGCGCCGCGACGGATGCCAAGCAGGTAGGCACAGAGCATCAGGCCCAGCAACAGCGCGACGTACGGGATGCCGAGAAATATCAGCGCCGAGCGCCCGAAGAAGTCTTGCGGCAACTGCAACTGGGCCAGCGTCCCGGCCAGGATCAGCACGATCGGCAGCGCGATCAGCCCGGCGACGAGACGGGCGCCTGGCGGCACGCCGCTGCCCAGACTGGCGGATGCCGCATGGACCTTTGGCGCGCTGCCTGTGACCTGGCCCGTTTCGGCGGCGATATCGGCTGCCATCTGGAACGGCCGCCTGGTCACTCGCCGCGATGCCAGGAAAGTCACGAGGCCAGTGACCAGCGCGACCGGCAGGCCGATCAGCAGCAGGCGACCGATCTCGATGCCGAGTTCTCCGGCCACTGCCACCATGCCCGGGTGCGGCGGCAGCAGGGCATGCACCACCAGCAACACCGCGCACACCGGCAGGCCAATCACCACCAGCGGAATGCCGCGGGTGCGCGTGAGCCCGTAGACCAGCGGCATCAGCATCATGAACCAGAATGCGGCTTGAGCCTGCTGCAGGGCCAATGGCCAGTGCGCAGGAAAGTGGAGACAACTATAGCAATGGCCGGAATATGCTTCTAATCAAATGATCGAATCTCCGCTTTACCTCAGGTTATCGCTTGGGGATTCTGGAAAACGCTGCGGCGTTATCGGGCGCAGGATCCGCTTGAGGGTTTGCTCGCACCTCGGCCCCGACATAACGCAACACTGAACAAAAAAAGCCCGGCCTGAAGCCGGGCTGCGAGCCACGCCAGCGAAGGCCTATTTTTTCACGACATTCTTGTCGGCCTTGCTCCCCGTCGCCGCGTTGTACTTCTCCACATACGCTTCGAACAACTTGCGGATCGAGCGCCCGATCTTGGCGTAGTCAGCTTCATTCAGGTTGGCCAGCGACACCCGCCCTGACGGGTGGCGCGTGCCGAAGCCGCGGCCCGGCAGCAGCACCACGCCTGCCTCATCGGCCAGCTGGAACAGCAGTTCGTTCGGCTCGACCGAGTTCATCACCCATTTGACGAAGTCCGGACCGATCGCCTTGCCGCCCAGCTGCTCGATATCGAGCAGCGTGTAGTAGTCCACGGCATTCGGGTCGTCGCTTTCCGGCGCGATGCCGATCTCGCGGTACAGCGCGGCCTTGCGGCTGCGGATCAGCCGCTTCATCGCATTCTTGTAGTTGTCCGGCGTATCCATCAGCGAGAACAGCGAGAACAGCACCATCTGCACCTGCTGCGGGGTCGACAGGCCGGCCGTGTGGTTCAGCGCCACCGTGCGGCTGTCGGCCACCAGGCGGTCGATGAACTTGAGCTTCTGCGGCTCGGTGGTGATCGAGCTGTAGCGCTGGTTCAGTTGCTGGCGTTGCGCGTCGGGCAGCTTGCCGATCTGCAGGTCGAAGATATTGTCGCGGTGCGTGGCGATCACGCCCAGGCGCCAGCCGGTCGCGCCGAAGTACTTGGAGAACGAGTACACCAGGATGGTATTCTTCGGGCACATCGCGAACAGCGAGACGAAGTTGTCGGCAAAGGTGCCGTAGACGTCGTCGGTCAGGATGATCAGGTCCGGGCGCTCCTTGACGATCGAGGCCAGGTACTCCAGGCTTTCGTCGCTCATGCGCACCGAGGGCGGGTTGCTCGGGTTGACCAGGAAGAAGGCCTTGACCTTGGGGTCGCGCAGCTTGTCGAGCTCCTTCTTCGAATACTGCCAGTGCGACTCGGGATCGGCATTGACCGACACTTCCACCAGCTGGTAGTCGTTCAGTTCCGGGATCTCGATATACGGCGTGAAGATCGGCATGCCCAGCGCGATGGTGTCGCCGGCCTTGAGCAGGTGGTTCTCGCGAATGGAGTTGAACAGGTAGGTCATCGCCGCGGTGCCGCCTTCAACCGCGAACAGGTCGAAATCGCCGATGAACGGATGGTCGCCGATCATCTCCTTGCGGATGTACTGGCCGACCACGACCTCAGACAGCTTCAGCATGCGGTCCGGCACCGGGTAGTTGCAGGCCAGGATGCCTTCGCACATTTCATAGAGGAAATCTCCCGCGCTCAGGCCGAGCTGGTCGCGCACATACGACACCGCGCCGGCCAGGAACTTCACCCCCGGGGTGTCGGCAAACTCGCGCGCAAACAGGTTGAAGCGTTCCTCGATGCCTTCGCGGCGCGGGAAGCCGCCCACGCCCTCGGGCATGTAGGAGAACGAGCGCTCGGACTCGCGCATGGCAAACAGGCCCAGTTGCCAGAAGCCGTGGCGCGGCACGGTGGCGAGAAAGTTGGGGTTGCCGCGGCCGGCGTTCAGCATCAGGCGTTCCGCGTCGCTGCTGGCCAGCTTGATCAGCTCGTCCTTCAGCTCGAAGGGGGAGAGGCTGGACAGCTTGGAGATATCGAACTTGCTCATGGCTTGCTCCTGTGTGGACGCTTGTCGGTAGGGCTGGCGGGCCGGGGGGAGAGGGAAGACCCGCGCAGCAGGAGAGATATCGAAGGAAACGCGCGCTAGACGAGCCCGACCACCAGTGGCCCCAGCAGCGTTAGCAGCACGTTGGCCAGGGCGTAGGTGATGGCGAACGGCACCGTCGGCACCGGGCTTTCGGCCTTGTCCAGGATGCCGCCGAAGGCCGGGTTGGCACTGCGCGAGCCTGACAGCGCGCCAGCCAGCACGGCGGCGTTGTCGTACTTCAGCACGTAGCGGCCGAACAGCATCGTCAGGAACAGCGGCAGCAGCGTCACCACCGCGCCCAGCAGGAAGATGGTCAGCCCGCTCTGGCGCAGCGTGGTCACCGCCTGCAGGCCGGAGTTGATGCCGACGATGGCCACGAACGCGGCCAGCCCGAAGTCCTTCAGCAGCTGGCACGCCGCGGTCGGCATCGCGCCGAACATCTTGTGCTTGGACCGCGCCCAGCCAAACACCAGGCCCGACAACAGCGCGCCGCCGCCGGCGCCGAGCGTCAGCGGGATCGAGCCCACACGCCACACCAGCAGGCCGATCAGCAGGCCCACCAGCACCCCGGCGCCGAAGTAGACGAAGTCCGTCTTCTCGCTGGGCACCAGCTCATAGCCGGCGGTCTGCGCGGCACGCTTGGTGTCGGCGGGGGTGCCGTACAGCGTGATGATGTCGCCGTGCTGCAGCTTGAGGTCCGGCAGCAGCGGCAGCGGATGGTCGAAGCGCTCGATGCGCTCGATATACACGCCGTGGCGCATGTCGCGGCCGACAGTGTCGACGATCTCGGCCACGGTCTTGTTGTTCATGCCCTTGGCGGTGAACACCACGTTGCGCGACTGCATCACCGCGCCCATACCGTCGGCATCGGCCACTTCCACGCCGATCTGCGCGGCCGTCGGCACGATCGCATCGCGGCGACCGACCAGCAGTACCAGGTCGTCGTGCTGCAACACCAGGTCCTGCGTGACTTCGATCTGCTTGCCGCCGCGCTGCACCTTCTCCACGGTCACCAGGTCCTCGCCGCCGATCTCTAGCTGCGAGACGGTCTTGCCGGAGGCATCGTTCACGCGGTACAGCCGGCCCACCAGGCGCGGCAGCGCGCCGCGCTGGCCCGGGCCATATTGCGGCAGGCCGCCGCTGAGCTGGGCTTCCATCTTCTTGGCGTCGGTCTTCAGGTCCGACTTCATGAAGCGCGGCAGAATGTTCACGCACACGATGATCGCACCCAGCGAGCCGAACACATAGGTCACGGCATAGCCGATTGCCACATTGGCCTGCATCGTCTTGACCTGGTCGGGCGGCAAGCCCAGCTTGGTGATGGCGTCACCTGCGGTGCCGATGATCGCCGACTGGGTCATGCCGCCGGCGGCCAGGCCAGCCGCCAGGCCCTTGTCGAGGTGGAACAGCCTGGCCAGCACCACCACCGTGACCAGGCCGCACACCGCCATGAACACCGCCATGGCGATCTCGCGCAGCGAGCTGCGGTTCAGCGAGTTGAAGAACTGCGGGCCGCTTTCATAGCCCACGGCGTAGATGAACACCGCGAACATCACGGCCTTGACGCCGTTGTCGATCTCGACGCCGACCTGGCTGATCACCACCGCGGCGAGCAGCGAGCCAGCCACGCCGCCCAGCTGGAAGCGCCCGAAGGTGATCTTGCCGATGGCGTAGCCGACCGACAGCGCTAGGAACAGCGCCGATTCCGGCGACTTCTGGAAAATCTCATGCAACCATTCCATCGAAGGCTCCTGAAGCGAGTGATGCGGGTTGGGTGAGTCGTTGCATCGGATTGCGGGGGTGGCGGAAATTCGGGGCAGGACGGGGCAGCGCAGGACTACGGGTGCGGGGCGAGCGGAGGCGGGGCATGTCCATGGCGCGGCGGCGTGTCCTTCGGGCATGAAGGTGATCATGGCGATCACGGCAATCACGGTGGCGGCGCGCACACCGCAGCTGGCAGGTGCAGCGTTGGCGCCGCGGATCGCGCATGCAGTGGCGCGACCGCATCAACCGCGTTAATGCAGCGTGAGGCATTATCCCCGCCGGTTTCCGAACAGCGTAGTGAAAGCTTTTGTCGGCGAATTAAGCGCAGTCAACACGCCGCGCGCATGACGGCGCGAGTGTGGAAGCGGTGTCGGGAGCGGTGCGCGAGGGAAGTGAAGCGGGGCAGTCGGGAGGGAGGTGCCGCCTCACCCGAACGGGTGCGGCGGCAAGGGCAAATGCGCCGCTGTCAGCGCCCGCCGGCCAGGCGGGCTTCGATATGCTTGGCGCGCTCCAGCGATCCCGGGTGCGAGCTGAGCATGCTCGACTGTCCGCCATCGAGGGTCGACATCTTGCGGAACGCCGATGCCAGGGCCTGGCGGTTGGCGCCGTTTTTGGTCAGCAGGTCGAACGAATAGTCGTCGGCCGCGGTTTCCTGCCGCTGCGAGAACTGCGCATTGACGAACTGCTCGGCGAGCGCGCCGATCTGCGACGACGACAGCGCCGTCAGCGAAGCCACGCCAGTCGACCCCAGCAGCCCGCGCGCCGCAGCCGTGGTGTAGGCCACCTGCATCGCGGCCTTGGTATGGCCCAGCGACACATGGCCGATTTCATGGCCCACCACGCCACGCACTTCATCGTCGCTGAGCAGGTCCATCAGGCCGCTGTAGACCCGCACGCAACCGTTGGCCATGGCCCAGGCATTGACGTCCTTGGTCACATACACCTTGGCATTGAGTGGCAGCCCGGTGTTGCCCAGCCCGCTCATCACATTGGCCAGGCGCTTGGCGTAGGTGCTGTCCGCCGGCGCGATGGTGTTCTTCTGGTCCATTTCCGCGCAGGACTGGTCGGACAGCATCTTGACGTTGCTGTCCGACAGCGTGGCGGCGGTAAAGAGGCTGCCGCCGGCCTGCGTCAGGCTTTCCATATTGGCGCCGGCACAGCCGGCCAGCAGCGCGGAACAGGCGAGGGCGGAAAGGGCGAGTCGCTTCATGGTTCGCTCCGGGAACGGGGGTTGGCAATGCCATAGGATAGGAAGCCGGGCGAGGGCGCGCCAGTGGGCGCCGTCCGACAGGCGCTCAGGCAAAGTGGCTGGCAGGGCACGTCCGAGGCCAGGAGGCGTGCGCCGACCCGCGGCCGGGATGGCACCACGGAGGCAATGCTGGGAACAAGTCGGGAAGAAGCTGATGGTGCCCGGGGTCGGACTCGAACCGACACGCCTTGCGGCGGGGGATTTTGAGTCCCCTGCGTCTACCTGTTTCACCACCCGGGCAGGGTGTAGGGCACCGGAACCGGTACCTTGCTGAGCCGGCGATTATGCCGGAAATCCCGTCGTCGGACAACCGGCGCGGGGCCGCGCAAATCCGGTAGCATGGCGCCCAGCCTCTCACACGCCCATCGTCCCGATCACTCCCGAACCGCCATGACCGACCAAGCTTCGCTGGCGCGCCTCGCCAGCCTGCCTTCGCAGGACCCCGGCTTCTACGACCGGGAATACAACAACCGCGCCAATGTGCCGGACAACGCCGTGCATATGGCGCGCTGGGCGCAGTGGTCCGCCGGGGTGCGCGCACGCAGCCGTTATCTGGCGGACCTGAGCTATGCCGGCGAGGACTCGCGCCATGCGCAGGGCGAGACGCTGGACTACTTCCCCGCGCAGCGGGCCAACGGGGCGCTGCCGCCGCTGCTGGTCTTCGTGCACGGCGGCTACTACCGGGCGCTGGACAAGCACGACCACAGCTTTGTTGCCAGCGCGCTGCCGGCGCTGGGAGTGTCGGTGGCGGTGGTGAACTACACGCTGGTGCCCGCGGTGACGGTGCCGGAGATCGTGCGGCAGGTGTTGCGCAGCGTCGCCTGGCTGTACCGGCAGGCGGACCGGCTGGGCCATGATCCGGACAAGCTTTTCCTGGCCGGGCATTCCGTCGGCGGCCACCTGGTGGCGATGCTGATGGCCGCGCGCTGGCCGCAGCTGGGCGCGGACCTGCCGGCCGACCTGGTCAAGGGCGGGCTCTCGGTCAGCGGGCTGTACGACATGGAGCCGCTGCGGCGCGCGGCCTTCCTGCAGCGCGACCTGCGGTTCTCTGAAGACGATGTCGCGCGGCTGTCGCCCGCGTATATGCCGCCGGCCAGCGGTGCCCCGCTGGCGATCGCGGTGGGGGAACTCGAGGCCGCCGAATACCACCGCCAGCACGCGCTGATCCGCGCGGCGTGGCCGGCCAAGGTTGCGCATCCGGCCGCGAGCGACCTGGTGCTGCCGGACTGCCATCACTTCAATGTGCTGGACAGCTTTGCCAGCCCGGACGGTGCCCTGACGCGCGCGGTGCTGCGGCTGATGGAGCGCTGAGCGCGCACCGGGCGCGAGGGCGTCAGCCCTCCAGCACGCGCAGCAGCGACGAGGTGTCGTCCTTGCCCCAGCCATTGGCCATCAGCGCGCGCAGCTGCGCCGAGGTGGCCTGCATCGCGGGCAGGTCCAGGCCGATTTCTTCGGCGATATCGCGCGCCAGCCCGAAGTCCTTGTCGTGCAGCCGCGCCTCGATGCCAGCGGCAAAGTTGCGCGCCACCATCTTGGGGCCCATCAGGTCGAGCATGCGGCTGCCGGCCATGCCGGTCGCCATGGCTTCGAACACGCGGCCGGTGTCGACGTTCTGCGCGGCGGCAAAACGCATGGCCTCGGCAATGCCTTCGATATTGACCACCTGCGCGATCTGGTTGCACAGCTTGGCAACCTGGCCCGCGCCGTGGTCGCCGATATGGGTGATGGTCTTGCCCAGCTGCTGCAGCAGCGGGCGCACGCGCTCGAGCATCTCGGGCTTGCCGCCGACCATGATGGTCAGCGTGCCCGCCTCGGCGCCCATGGTGCCGCCCGAGACCGGGCAGTCCAGCGCCTCGATGCCGCGCGCGGCCAGCGCCGCGGCGATCTCGCGCGTGACGATCGGCGAGATGGTGCTGTGGTCCACGCAGATGGTGCCCGGCGCGGCGCCGTGGATCACGCCCTGCTCGCCCAGCAGCACTT
Organism: Cupriavidus sp. CPT47-8839-RL05A; assembly: GCF_058792255.1. Classification (NCBI taxonomy): domain Bacteria; kingdom Pseudomonadati; phylum Pseudomonadota; class Betaproteobacteria; order Burkholderiales; family Burkholderiaceae; genus Cupriavidus; species Cupriavidus sp. CPT47-8839-RL05A. The sequence goes on from NZ_JBYTEG010000013.1 coordinate 121,421, forward strand.
CGCGCACGTCTTCGGACGAGGTCACGTTGGTGAAGACGACGCTGGCGCCGCGTGCCGCCTCGGCGGGGGTGAAGAAGGGCTCCGCCCCCAGTGCGCGCGCGGCCCCGGCGGCTTCCGGGCGACGCACGAAGGCGCGCACGGTGTGGCCGGCGGCCAGCAGGTGGCGGACCATGTGCGAGCCCATGGCGCCCAGGCCGATGAAGGCGACGGTGGTGGGGGTGAGAGTGGTGCTCATGCCATGCTTCCTTTCTTGATGCGGCGGGCTACTTATCGCCCGCATAGGCGAACTTGCCGTTGCGGATCACCCCCATCACGCGCGAACGCTGGTCGAAGCCCTGGTGGTCCTTCGGGTTCAGGTTCATCACGCCGTTGGGGATGGTGAGATTGGTGGTGGTTTCCAGCGCGTCGCGCATGGCGGCGCGGAATTCGCGCGTGCCGGGCTGGGTGCCGGTCTTCAGCGCGCGGCGGGCGGCGTCGTCCAGCAGCATCCACGCGCCCCAGGCGTCGCCGGCAAACTGCGTGACGCTGTCGGCGCCGTACTTGCTTTCGTAGCGGTTGACGAAGTCCAGCGCCACCTTGCGCACCGGGTGGCTCTCGGGCAGCTGGCGCGCGACCACCACCGGCCCGGTCGGGAACAGCGTGCCTTCCACATCCTTGCCGCCCATGCGCAGGAAGTCCCAGGTGGCGATGCCGTGGGTCTGGTAGACCTTGCCCTTGTAGCCGCGCTCGCCCAGCGTCTTCTGCGGCAGTACGGACGGCGTGCCGGCACCGGCGATCAGGATCGCGTCCGGGTTGGCCGCCATCAGCTTGAGCACCTGCCCGGTCACCGAGGTGTCGTTGCGCGAGAAGCGCTCGTTGGCGACCACCTTGATCTTGCGCACCTCGGCCAGCTTCGAGAACTCGCGCCACCAGCTCTCGCCGTAGGCGTCGGCAAAGCCGATAAAGCCGACCGTCCTGACGCCATGGTTGCTCATGTACTCGGTCAGCACGGTCGCCATGTGCGAGTCGTTCTGCGGCATCTTGAAGGCCCAGCGGCGCTTGGCGTCGGTCTGCGGCTCGACGATGGAGGCCGAGGCGGCCAGTGCCACCATCGGGGTCTCGCCCTCGGCCACGGCGTCGAGCGCGGCGATGGCGGTGGGGGTGATGTTGGGGCCGACGATCACGTCGACCTTTTCCTCGGAGATCAGCTTGCGCACGTTGCGCACCGCCGCGGCCGGGTCGCTGCCGTCGTCCAGGATCACGTAGTGCGCCTTCTGGCCGCCCAGGGTTTGGGGCCACATCAGCACGGTGTTCTTGGAGGGGATGCCGATCGAGGCCGCCGGACCGGTGGTGGACACATCGATGCCGACACGGATGTCGGCATGCGCGGCGGCGCTGGTGAAGAGCAGGGCGCCGGCCAGCAGCAGGGCGCGCAGGGGCAGTGTCAGCATGGTCTCCTCCGTTCTTATATGTGACGGGAAGGATAGCCGAACTCGGCCGCCGGGGCACGCCTGCGCCCCGCCACGGCCGTGCTGGTCAGCGCACGCCCAGGCGCCAGAGCGTGGTCACCTCGGCGGAACGCGCCGCGTGCAGCGGGTCGGCGGCATCCGTCGCGCGCGGGTGGCGCGGGCGGATATCGGAGCGGCCCAGCACCTTCAGCCCGGCGGCGTCGATCCAGCCCATCAGTTCCTCGCGCGGACGCAGGCCGAGATGCTCGGCCAGGTCCGACAGCAGCAGCCAGCCTTCGCCGCCCGGCGCCAGATGCTCGGCCAGCCCCTGCAGGAAGCCGCGCAGCATGGCGCTGTCAGGGTCGTAGACCGCGCGCTCCACTGGCGAGCTGGGCCGGGCCGGCACCCAGGGCGGGTTGCACACTACCAGCGGGGCCCGGCCTTCGGGGAACAGGTCGGCCTGGACGATCTCGACCTGCCCGGTGTAGCCAAGCTGGGCGATGTTCTCGCGCGCGCAGGCCAGCGCACGCGGATCCTGGTCGGTGGCGACCACGCGCTGCACGCCGCGGCGGGCCAGCACCGCGGCCAGCACGCCGGTGCCGGTGCCGATATCGAAGGCGAGGGTCTTGGCCGGCAGCGGCTCGGTCGCGGCCAGGTCGACATACTCGCCGCGCACCGGCGAGAACACGCCGTACCAGGGGTGGATGCGGTCTTCCAGCGCCGGGATCTCCACGCCCTTCTTGCGCCATTCATAGGCGCCGATCATGCCCAGCAGCTCGCGCATCGATGCCACGTAGGGCTCGCTGGCCGGGCCGTAGACCTGTTCGCAGGCGTCGCGCACATCCGGCGCGCGGCGCAGCGGCACCTCGTGGCTGGCATTGAACGGCAGCAGCAGCATGCCCAGCGTGCGGGCGCGCTGCGACTGGGCCAGCCGGTGCAGGTTGAAGGCCTCGATTGGCGAAACGGCCCCGCCCTTGGCCTTGTCCTTGGCTTTCTGGCCGGGGCGGCTGGCCTTCTTGGGCTTGCGCTCGGTGCGGCGGGCCAGCGCGTGCAGCAGCTGGCGCGCGTTCTGGAAGTCGCCGCGCCACAGCAGCGCGGTGCCCTCGCAGGCCAGGCGATAGGCGGTGTCGGCGCTGGTGGTGTCGTCGGCGATGACCACGCGGCGCGGCGGCGGCAGGCCGGCTTCAGAGCGCCAGGCGGCGCTGCGCTCGACGCCGTCCTCGGTCCAGTGAATGCGGGGCAGGTCGCTCACAGGGCCTCCGGCCGGCAGGGCGTGATGGGCAGCAGATGCATGGTTGGGTTTGCTTCTTATATAGGGAGAGGCGGCGGCGGACCGTCCTCAGAGTTCGTAGGCTTCGTGTTCGCCGGACATAGCCTGCTCAACCAGCTTGCGGTTGAGCGTCGGCGAGAACAGCTCGATGAAGGTGTAGACAAAGCTGCGCAGGTAGGCCCCCTGCTTGACGGCCAGGTGGGTCACGTTGCTGCCGAACAGGTGGCCGGCCGAAATGCCGCGCAGGTTGCGGTCGCGCTCGGCATCATAGGCGACGCCGGCGACGATGCCCACGCCCAGCCCGATCTCCACATAGGTCTTGATCACGTCCGCGTCGATGGCCTCCAGCACGATGTCCGGCTCCAGGTGGCGCAGCGCGAAGGCCTTGTCGATCTTGGTCCGGCCGGCAAAGTTGGCATCGTAGGTGATCAGCGGGTAGCCCATCAGGTCTTCCAGCGCCAGGTGCTTCTTGTCGAGCAGCGGATGCTCGGGTGGCGTAATCACCATATGGGTCCACTGGTAGCCCGGCAGCGACACCAGGTTCTTGTCGGCGGAGATGCCTTCGGTCGCGATGCCGATATCGGCCTGGTCGTGCAGCAGCATGTCGGCGATCTGCGCCGGGTTGCCCTGCTGGATCGACAGCCGCACCTTGGGGTAGCGCTTGGTGAACTCGCTGATCACCCGTGGCAGGGCGTAGCGCGCCTGGGTGTGGGTGGTGGCGATGGTGAAGTTGCCCTGGTCCTGTGCCGCATAGTCCATGCCGACGCGCTTCAGGCTTTCCACCTCCTGCAGGATCTTCTCGACCGAGCTCAGGATGCGGCGGCCCGGCTCGGTCAGGCTGCGGATGCGCTTGCCATGGCGGGTAAAGATATCGACGCCCAGCTCTTCTTCCAGCTCGATGATGGCCTTGGACACGCCGGGTTGTGACGTGTAGAGCGCTTTGGCGGCCTCAGTCAGGTTGTAGTTCTGTCGGACGGCCTCACGCACGAAGCGAAACTGGTGCAGGTTCATATATCTGGGTTCGTATAAACAAACAACTTCTTATTAGTTTGAGGTATGAGGCCAGTTTATTACGATTCTCGAACTTTGTTAATTAATGGCCAGCCCTCAGTGCGTCCTCTCGCAGCAGCCACTTTGTGATGCGAGATCCACGGGCCAGGTTCCCACCGAGTCCCCCATGTCTGTTGCCTATACGGTTTCCGGTCTGTTTGTAGGCGTCCTCGTCGGTCTGACCGGGGTGGGTGGGGGCTCGTTGATGACGCCGCTGCTGACGTTGCTGTTCGGCTTTTCGCCGGCCACCGCGGTTGGCACCGACCTGGCCTTCGCCGCCATCACCAAGGGCTTCGGCACCATCGCGCACCGTGCCCACGGCCATGTGCAGTGGCAGGTGGTGCGGCGCCTGTGCATCGGCAGCCTGCCGGCGGCAGTGGCCGCCATCCTGGTGCTGAAGAGCGCCGGCGAGCTCAACGCCCAGTGGCTGCACGCGATTCGCGTGACCATCGGCGTGTCGGTGCTGCTGACCGTATTGTCGCTGCTGTTCCGCAAGCAGATGCTGGCCTGGCTGGAACGCAATCCGCGCTTCCAGCTGCACGGCCGCGCCCAGGTCATTGCCACCATCGTGGTCGGCGCCGTGATCGGCGTGCTGGTGACGGTGTCGTCGATCGGCGCCGGCGCGGTTGGCGCCACGCTGATCCTGCTGCTGTATCCCCATATGAAGCCGGCTGAAGTGGCCGGCACCGACATTGCCTACGCCGTCCCGCTGACGGCGCTTGCCGGGCTGGGCCATGTGTGGCTCGGCACGGTCGACTGGAATTTGCTGCTGGCGCTGCTGGTGGGTTCGATCCCCGGCATCTGGCTGGGCGCGCAACTGTCGCGGGCGCTGCCCGAACGGCTGGTGCGTGCCGCACTGGCGACCACGCTGACGCTGGTCGCCATCAAGCTCGTTTCCTGAATTCAACGAATACTGAACGGACCCCGCCATGTATCAGTACGACCAATATGACCAGCGCATCGTCGCCGAGCGCGTCGCCCAGTTCCGTGACCAGGTGCGCCGCCGCCTGTCCGACGAGCTGACCGAGGAAGAATTCCTGCCGCTGCGCCTGCAGAACGGCCTGTACATGCAGCGCCATGCCTACATGCTGCGCGTGGCGATTCCGTACGGCCTGCTGTCGTCGAAGCAGATGCGCAAGCTGGGCCATATCGCGCGCGAGTACGACCGCGGCTATGGCCACTTCTCCACGCGCCAGAACATCCAGTACAACTGGATGGAGCTGGAGCGCGTGCCCGACGTGCTGGCCGAGCTGGCCAGCGTCGAGATGCACGCCATCCAGACCTCGGGCAACTGCGTGCGCAACATCACCACCGACCACTTCGCCGGCGTCGCGCCGGACGAGTCGGTGGACCCGCGCGTGCTGGCCGAGCTGCTGCGCCAGTGGAGCACCTTCCAGCCGGAATTCGCCTTCCTGCCGCGCAAGTTCAAGATCGCCATCTCGGCCTCGGCCAATGACCGCGCCGTGGTGCAGATGCACGATATCGGCATCTACGCCTACAAGAACGCCGAAGGCGAAACGCGCCTGCGCATCCTGGCCGGCGGCGGCCTGGGCCGCACGCCGATCCTGGGCACGATCATCAAGGACGACCTGCCGTGGCAGCACATGCTGTCCTACGTCGAGTCGGCCATCCGCGTGTACAACCGCTATGGCCGCCGCGACAACAAGTACAAGGCGCGCATCAAGATCCTGGTGAAGGCCATCGGCGCAGAGAAGTTCGCGCAGGAAGTCGAGGAAGAGTGGCAGCACAGCAAGGACGGCCCGGCCACGCTCACGCAGGCCGAGTTCGACCGCGTGGCGCAGTACTTCACGCCGCCCGCCTATGAAAAGCTGGCCGACACCGATGCTTCGTACGAGAACCACCTGCTGGAAGACAAGGCCTTTGCGCGCTGGGTCAGCCGCAACGTGCACGGCCACAAGGTGCCGGGCTACGCCGCGGTGACGCTGTCGACCAAGCCGGGCGTGGCCTCGCCCCCGGGGGACGCCACCGACGCGCAGATCGAAGCCGTGGCCGACCTGGCTGACCAGTTCGGCTTCGGCGAGCTGCGCGTCGCGCACGAGCAGAACCTGATCCTGCCGGACGTGAAGAAGCAGGACCTGTACGCGCTGTGGCAACTGGCCAAGAAGGCCGGCCTGGCCACCCCGAACATCGGCCTGCTGACCGACATCATCGCCTGCCCGGGCGGCGATTTCTGCTCGCTGGCCAACGCCAAGTCGATCCCTATCGCGCAGGCGATCCAGGACCGCTTCGACGACCTCGACTATGTCTATGACCTGGGCGAGATCTCGCTGAACATCTCGGGCTGCATCAACGCCTGCGGCCACCACCACGTCGGCAATATCGGCGTGCTGGGCGTCGACAAGGACGGTTCGGAGTGGTACCAGGTCACGCTGGGCGGCGCCCAGGGCAACCAGACCGCGCTGGGCAAGGTGATCGGCCCGTCGTTCAGCGCCGAGGAAATGCCCGAGGTGGTGACCCGCATCATCGACACCTTCGTGGCCAACCGCATCGAAGACGAACGCTTTATCGAAACCCTGTCCCGCATCGGCATCGTCCCGTTCAAGGAGCGCGTTTATGCCGACAAGCAGCCGCGCGAGCGCGCTGAAGCCTGAGGACCGGAGACTGAACATGGCAAAGATCATTCAACTGCAACAGGACGGCGCTACCGTCGCCCCCGTCATCGTCGATGACGCCTGGACCGTGCTGCGCGGCACCGCCGAGCAGCCGCTGACCGACGAGCAGATCGCAGCGGCCGTGCAAAGCCAGGACGCGGTGCTGTTCCCGCTGTCGGTGTTCAGGGCCAACGAAGCGCTGCTGGCCGGCCGCGACGCGGCCCGCACCGGCGTGTGGCTGGCCCCGGAAGACGAGCCGGGCGATGCCGAGGCGTACTTCGCGCGCGTGGCGCTGGTGGCGGTGGACTTCCCGGTGTTCCGCGACGGCCGCGGCTTTTCCACGGCCTACCTGCTGCGCACCCGCTACCACTGGAAGGGCCAGCTGCGCGCCATCGGCGACGTGCTGCGCGACCAGCTCAACTTCATGAAGCGCTGCGGCTTCGATGCCTTCGCGGTGCGGGCCGACAAGAACATCGAGGACGCCATCAAGGGCTTCACCGAGTTCACCGTGACCTACCAGGCTTCGGTGGATGAGCCGCTGCCGCTGTTCCGCCGCGCGCGGGCAGAGGTTGGCGCGCAACCGAAGGAAACGGCATGAGCACGGTGCTGAGCGAAATCGCCGTGGTCGACGCCGGTGCGGCGTCGGCGCTGCGTCCGCCTGCGCTGTGGGTTGCGCCGGAATACACCGGCAGCATTGCCGCGCTGGAGCAGAAGGAGCGCGAACTGGGCGAGCGCCTGGCGGGCATCGCCGGCCGCTTCTTCCGCGCGCGCTTTGCCTCGAGCCTGGCGGCCGAGGACATGGTGCTGACCGACGCGATCCTGCGCGGCACCGAAGCCGTGCGCGCCGGCATCCGCGTGTTCACGCTGCAGACCGGGCGCCTGCACGCCGAGACGCTGGCGGTGCTGGACAAGGTGCAGGCGCACTACGGCTACAGCATCGAGCAGTTCACGCCGGACGCCGAGGCCGTCGAGAACTACCTGAAGAAGAATGGCCTGAACGGCTTCTACGACAGCATCGACCTGCGCAAGGAATGCTGCGGCATCCGCAAGGTCGAGCCGCTCAACCGCGCGCTCTCGCACGCCGACGCCTGGCTGACCGGCCAGCGCCGCGAGCAGGCGGTCACGCGCGCCGATCTGCCGTTCGAGGAACTGGACGAAGCCCGCGGCATCCCCAAGTTCAACCCGCTGGCGGACTGGAGCGAGCCGGAGGTGTGGGCTTACCTGAAGCGCCACAACGTGCCGATCAATGACCTGCACGCCAAGGGCTATCCCAGCATCGGCTGCGAGCCGTGTACGCGTGCGGTGCGCGCGGGCGAGGATGTGCGCGCGGGACGTTGGTGGTGGGAGAGCAAGGACTCGAAAGAGTGCGGGCTTCACGAACAGAACATCAAGCATTGAGGCCGGGTACAAAAATGGGCATCATGAACGACATCGCAGAAGCAGGGTTGACGCAAACGAGCAGCGTGGCGCACCTGTTGCAAGTACAGAACGATCACCTCGACCGCCTCGAAGCGGAGTCGATCTACATCATCCGCGAGGTGGTGGCCGAGTGCCGCAACCCGGCGCTGCTGTTCTCGGGCGGCAAGGACTCGATCGTGATGCTGCACCTGGCGCTGAAGGCCTTCCGCCTGGGCGAGCGCAAGATCGAGCTGCCGTTCCCGCTGGTGCATATCGACACCGGCCACAACTATCCGGAAGTGATCGCCTTCCGCGACCAGCGCGTGGCTGAGCTGGGCGCGCGCCTGGTGGTGGGCCATGTCGAGGACTCGATCAAGCGCGGCACCGTGCGCCTGCGCAAGGAAACCGATTCGCGCAACGCGGCCCAGGCCGTGACGCTGCTGGAAACCATCGGCGAGCACCAGTTCGACGCGCTGATGGGCGGTGCCCGCCGCGACGAAGAGAAGGCCCGCGCCAAGGAGCGCATCTTCTCGTTCCGCGACGAGTTCGGCCAGTGGGACCCCAAGGCCCAGCGCCCCGAGCTGTGGAGCCTGTACAACGCCCGCATGGCGCAGGGCGAGCAGATGCGCGTGTTCCCGATCTCGAACTGGACCGAGCTGGACGTGTGGCAGTACATCGCCCGCGAGAAGCTGGCGCTGCCGCCGATCTACTATTCGCACCAGCGCGAAGTGGTGCGCAAGAACGGCCTGCTGGTGCCGGTCACGCCGATCACGCCCAAGCAGGACGGCGACGTCAGCGAAGTGCTGTCGGTGCGCTTCCGTACCGTTGGCGACATCAGCTGCACCTGCCCGGTGGCCAGCGTTGCCGATTCGCCGGAAACGATCATCGCCGAGACCGCGGTGACCGAGATCACCGAGCGCGGCGCCACCCGCATGGACGACCAGACGAGCGAAGCCTCGATGGAACGCCGCAAGAAGGAAGGCTACTTCTAAGCCGCACGCAGCAAAGGATCCAGACATGACTCACCAAGCAACCCATCAAGGCCTGCTGCGCTTTATCACCGCCGGCTCCGTCGACGACGGCAAGAGCACGCTGATCGGCCGCCTGCTGTACGACAGCAAGGCCGTGCTGTCGGACCAGCTGACCGCGCTGGCCAATGCCAAGAACAAGCGCACTGCCGGCGAGCAGATCGATTTCTCGCTGCTGACCGACGGCCTGGAAGCCGAGCGCGAGCAGGGCATCACCATCGACGTGGCTTACCGCTACTTCTCGACCGCGCGCCGCAAGTTCATCATCGCGGATACGCCGGGCCACGAGCAGTACACCCGCAACATGGTCACCGGCGCCTCGACCGCGGACGCGGCCATCGTGCTGGTCGATGCCACGCGCGTCACCGTCACCGACGGCCGTGCCGAGCTGCTGGCGCAGACCAAGCGCCACTCGGCGATCCTGAAGCTGCTGGAAATCCGGCACGTGATCGTGGCCGTCAACAAGATGGACCTGGTCGACTACAGCGAACAGCGCTTCAACGAGATCCGCACCGCCTACACCGAACTGGCCGAGCAGCTGGGCCTCAAGGACGTGCGCTACGTGCCGGTCTCCGCGCTGCGCGGCGACAACATCGTGCACGAGAGCGATGCCATGCCGTGGTACCAGGGCGAGCCGCTGCTGCCGCTGCTGGAAGAACTGCCGGTGGAAGAGGCCGCGCCCGAGGACGACGCCGCGCTGCGCTTCCCGGTGCAGCTGGTGATCCGCCAGGACGGTTCGCAGTCGGACGACTTCCGCGGCTATGCCGGCCGCATTGAAGCCGGCACCGTGCGCGTGGGCCAGAAGCTGCGCGTGCTGCCGGCCAACCGCGAAGCCGTGGTGGCTGAAGTGCTGACGCCCAATGGTGCCGCTGAATCGGCCAACGTCGGCGATACCGTCACGGTGCGCCTGGCCGAGGACGTCGATGTATCACGCGGTGACATGTTTGTTGCCGCCGATGCGACCACGGCTTCGGCAAAGAAGCTGCAGGCCGACCTGTGCTGGTTCGACGACGAGTCGCTGAACCCGGCGCGCAAGTACGTGCTCAAGCACACCACGGCCAGCGTGTTCGCGCGCGTGTCGGCGGTGGACCGCGTGCTGGACGTGCACACGCTGTCGCACGAGACCGGTCGCCACGATATCCGCCTGAACGACATCGGTTCGGTGCAGATCTCGCTGCAGAAGCCGATCGTGTGCGATGCATACGGCGACAACCCGGCAACGGGCGCCTTCGTGCTGATCGACGAAGCGACCAACCACACGGTGGCCGCAGGCATGATCCGTGCGTTCTCCTGATCGGTAACGACAGGAAAGGGGCAGCAGATGGACAAGCAGGCGCAGAAGACTTACGGCAAGGTGTTCCTCATCGGGGCAGGCCCCGGTGCGGCAGACCTCATTACGGTGCGCGGTGCACGGCTTTTGGGCGAAGCCCAGGTGGTGCTGCATGATGCACTGGTAGCGCCGGAGATGCTGGCCTGGTGTCCGCAGGCCGAGCTGGTCGAGGTGGGCAAGCGCTGCGGGCAGCGCTCCACCGCGCAGCTGTTCATCAACCGCCAGATCGTCGACCTGGCCGGCAAGTACGAGCGCGTGGTGCGCCTGAAGGGCGGCGACCCGATGCTGTTCGGTCGTGCCGACGAGGAACTGCAGGCGCTGGAAGCCGCTGGCATCGAGTATGAAGTGGTGCCGGGCATCACTGCGGCGCTGGCGGCTGCTTCGGCGATCGGCAAGCCGCTGACCAAGCGCGGTGTGTCGCGCAGCGTGGCGTTTGCCACGCAGGCGAAGGCTGCGGATGGCGAGGGCTCGGCCGATATCGAAGCGGCGGTCAAGGCCGATACGCTGGTCTACTACATGGGCCGCGACCAGGCGGCGTCGATTGCCGCGCAGCTGATCGCGCATGGCAAGCCGGCGTCGACGCCGGCGTGGGTGGTGGAAGCCGCCAGCACGCCGCGCCAGCGTAGCCGTGAATTCACGCTGGGCCGGATGGCAGCAGGCGAGGCCGCTGCCTGGATCGATCCGGTGCAGCCGAGCCTGCTGATGATCGGGGCGGCGCTGGCTGCGCGGGCTACCGAAACGCCGCGCGAAGGCGTGGGCGAAACTGTCGTGCAGACGCCGCGCGCTGCCTGAGCGCGCTGCGCGCCACTAGAATAATGCCCTGTGCCGGCATGCCGGCACAGGGCTTTTGTCATCGGGGACCACGTTTCTGCTCAGGGCTGGCCGCTTGCGGGCATTGAGGCAACGCAGTATGCGGCCATTGCATCCAGCACCGCATCGGCCTCGCCCGCCGCCGTCGCGCAATGGATGCGCAGCCCGGGATGCGCTTGCCGGCATTGGTCGAGCAAGGCTGGCAGGTCGCGCCGCAGGTGGCCGCCCTGGCCCAGGAACACCGGCACCACGGTGGCGTCGGACACGCCGCGCGCTGCCAGGTCGGCGAGCGCGTCGGGCAGAGCGGGCGTCATCAGCTCCAGGAACGCCAGCCGCACCTCGCACCCGGGCAGGGCAGCGGCCACCTTCTGCTGCAGGCGGTCGAACGGCTCGCGCCAGCGCGCGTCGCGCGCGCCATGCGCAAACAGGACCAGGGCCCGGGTGGGTGCGGTCATGGCAGCCCGCCCCTCAGTGCCGGTCCACCCAGCGCAGCGCCAGCAGCGCCACCATCAGGTAGAGCGTGCCTGGCACCAGTGCCGAGATGATCGGCGGCCAGGTGTGCAGCAGGCCGACGTGCGAGAACAGCGTGTTCGACAAGTGGAACGACAGCCCCAGCATGATGCCCCCGAACACTTTCACGCCGACGGCGCCGGCACGGGCGTGCAGGTAGGCGAAGGGCAGGGCCAGCGCCATCATCACGAACAGCGTCAGCGGGTAGATCACCTTCTTCCAGAAGGCGATCTCATAGCGCTGCGTGTCCTGCTTGTTGTCGCGCAGGTGGCGGATATAGCGGAACAGGTCCAGCGTCGACATCCGCTCAGGCGTCACCAGCAGCACCGACAGGATTTGCGGCGTCAGCTCGGAATGCATGGTCACGCGCGGGAACTTGACCTGCTCGGCGCGGAAATCCGGGGCCAGCGAATCGCGTGCCGGCTTCGCGCCCTGGGCCGGGGGCGCCAGTTCGATGAAACGGGTCTCGTTGACGCCCTGCAGCTCCCACAACTGGCCACCCTGGTAGCGCCCCTCCTGCGCCACGCGGATCACGCGCAGGCGGTATTGCGGGTCGAACTCATACATGGTGATGCCGGTGATGGTCTGGTCCGGCCGCAACCCCGCCACGTTGACGAAGCGGGTGATCTCGCCGCCGCCGGTGGCGGCATCCTTGTCGCGGTCCTTGACCCAGACGCCGGAACGGAAGCCCGACGACACGGTTGCGCCGATCGCCTCGAGCTTGATCTTCTGCGCGTACTGCTCGGCGCGGGGGCCGATGAACTCGCCGAAGATAAAGGTCACGATGGCCAGCGGCACCGCCAGCTTGAACAGCGAGAACAGCGCCTGGCGCGTGTTCAGGCCGGCCACGCGGAAGATGGTGTACTCGGACTGGCTGGCCAGCTGCGAGAACACATAGATCGCGCTGATCAGCACCGCGATCGGCAGCACCTCATACACCCGCGTGGGTGCCTGCAGCAGGACGTGGAACAGCGCGACCAGCGAGGTGTACTGGTTGTTGACGTTCTCCAGCTCGTTGAGCATGTCGAAGAACACGAACAGGGACAGCACCGCAAACAGGATGAAGGCGAACACGCCATAGACCAGCCGGCCGAAGTAGCGTTCGTAGACGCGCAGGATCCTCATGCCCGGCCTCCGGTGGCCGCGGCATCACGCCTGCGCAGGCCGAACACGGCGCGCCACCCGCCCAGGCTGCGGTTCTGGCGGTAGCGGAACAGCAGCAGCGCCCCCAGGAACACCGCCAGGTGGATCGGCCACCACGCCAGCCAGAACGGGATCGCGCCCGAGCGCACCCAGGACTGCGTCAGGTTGATCAGGTTGCTGTAGGTCAGGTAGATCAGCACCGCGAACACCAGCGGCGTGTAGCGGCCCAGGCGCGGGTTAACGTAGGCCAGCGGGATTGCGATCATGACGAAGTTGAAGGCCAGGATCGGCAGCGAGATGCGCCAGATCAGCTCGCCCAGGTTCTCGCGCGTGGGGTTGCGGATCAGCTCGATGGTGTCGCGGCTCTTGGGTGGCAGCTTGGCTTCGGACTCGGGAGCCTTGTTGTCCACCTTGACCGCGTAGCGTTCGAACTCGACGATGCGGTAGTCGATCTGGCCGGGCGTGCCCGAGTAGCGGCGGCCGTTTTCCATCACCACCAGGCGGTCGCCGTTGGGCATGGTCTCGAACTTGCCCTGGTGCGCCAGCGCCACGCCGATCTTGTCGGCCTCGGAGTTGGCGACGAAGACATTGCGCGCGTACTTCATGTCGGCATCCATGCCCTCGATGAACAGCACGTAGTTGGCCTTGGCCGGCTCGATGAAGCGCCCCGCGGCAATCATCGACATCACGCCGCGCTGCTCGAAGCGGTCGCGGAACAGCGCGCTCTGCTGGTTGGCCCAGGGCCAGGCAAACATGCCCAGCAGCAGCGCCAGCACGACGAAGGGTGCCGCGAACTGCAGCACCGGCTTGACCAGGTCGCGCAGCGAGATGCCCGCCGAGAACCACACCACCATCTCCGAATCCTTGTACCAGCGCGTCAGCACGATCAGGGTGGAGATGAAGAGCGTGGCCGACAGCAGGATCGACAGGTAGCCGATGGTGGCCAGGCCGATCAGCATCAGCACGTCGTTGGGACTGGCCTTGCCGCTGGCAGCCATTCCCAGGATGCGGATCACGAGCGAGGTGAGCATGAAGGTCAGCATCACCAGGAACACCGCCCCGGCGGTGTAGGCAAGCTCGCGTCGCAGGGCTTGTTGAAGGATCATGCGGGTTCGGTTCCGGGCTGCCGGCCGGAGCGGGCGATGTGCCGTGCGAGGTGCCTGGCAGAACAGCTGGCTGGCAGCACAGCATGCTGTCAGCGTGACCGGGGCGTATCAGCGGCGGCAGGTCGCGGGATAAAAATCGCGGATAATGGAGGCTTTCGTGTCTAACGAGCCCCTGGAAGGAAGCGCGATGGAATTTAGCACAAAAGCCTTGGATTGGAGCAAAGCCGGCCAAAATGGTTTCCTGGCGACCAAGACCGACTGCCTGGTGGTCGGCCTGTTCGAAGGCCAGAACCTGGCCGGAGTGGCCAAGGCACTGGACGTGGCCACCAAGGGCTTGGTGGGACGGCTGGTCAAGCAGGGCGACTTCGAAGGCAAGCGCGGCACCCACCTGATGCTGCACGAAGTGGCCGGCGTGGGCGCCGCGCGCGTGCTGCTGGTGGGCCTGGGCAAGGAAGCCGACTTCAGCGACAAGGCCTTTGCCGACGCGGTCCGCACCGCCGTGCGTGCCTTGTCGTCCACGCGTGCGGCCTCGGCCCTGTGGTGCCTGGCGCAACAGGCGCCGCAGCAGCGCGATGTCGCCTGGGCGGTGATCACCACCATCACGCTGGTGCGCGAAGCCGGCTATCGGCTGCTGGAGCGCCATCCGGGCCTGAAGCGCGCCAATGCCAACGGCAAGCCCAACGGCAACGACAAGTCCTCGCTGCGCAAGGTCGTGATCGCGGTCGACAGCGGCGATGCGCGCGCCGCCACCCAGGCCGTGGTGCGCGGCACCGCCATCGCCAACGGCATGGAGCTGACGCGCGACCTGGGCAACCTGCCGTCCAATATCTGCACGCCGACCTACCTGGCCAACACCGCCCGCGGCATTGCCAAGCGCCACAAGCTCAAGGCCGAGGTGCTGGGCCGCAAGCAGATCGAGGCCCTGAACATGGGGGCCTTCCTGGCCGTGACCAAGGGCAGCGAAGAGCCGCCGCAGTTCATCGTGCTGCGCTACGACGGCGCCGGCGCCAAGCAGGCCCCGGTGGTGCTGGTGGGCAAGGGCATCACCTTCGATACCGGCGGCATCTCGCTCAAGCCGGGCGAGGGCATGGACGAGATGAAGTACGACATGTGCGGCGCCGCCTCGGTGCTGGGCACGATCCAGGCCGTGGCCGAGATGGGCCTGAAGCTCAACGTCATCGCCGTGGTGCCGACCTGCGAGAACATGCCCAGCGGCATCGCCACCAAGCCGGGCGACGTGGTCACCAGCATGTCCGGCCAGACCATCGAGGTCCTGAACACCGACGCCGAAGGCCGCCTGATCCTGTGCGACGCGCTGACCTATGTGGAGCGCTTCAAGCCGGCCGCGGTGATCGACGTGGCCACGCTGACGGGCGCCTGCATCATCGCGCTCGGCCACATCAACAGCGGCCTGTACGCGCGCTCCGACGCGCTTGCCGATGCCCTGCTGCAGGCCGGCCGCCGTGCCATGGACACCGCCTGGCGCATGCCGCTGGACGACGAGTACCAGGACCAGCTCAAGTCCAACTTTGCCGACATGGGCAATATCGGCGGCCGCCCGGCCGGCAGCGTGACGGCGGCATGTTTCCTGTCGCGCTTTACCGAGAAATACGACTGGGCCCACCTGGACATCGCCGGCACCGCCTGGAAGAGCGGCGCGGCCAAGGGGGCCACCGGCCGCCCGGTGCCGCTGCTGGCGCAGTTCCTGATGGACCGCGCGGCCTGATGGCGGCGGCGGCAGGCAACAGAGGCAGCAAGGGTCCATGACGCGCATCGATTTCCACAGCAACGTGCCGGACGTGCTCGGCTATGTCTGCCGGCTGGTCCGCAAGGCCTACGGCGCCGGGCAGAAGGTGGTGATCCACGGGGCGCCGGCGCAGCTGGCGGACCTGGATGCGCGCTTGTGGACCTTCTCCGCGCTGGATTTCCTGCCCCATTGCGGGCTGGAAAACCCCAATGCGGCGGTCACGCCGATCCTGCTGGCCGCCACCACCGAAGGCGTGCCGCACCACCAGCTGCTGATCAACCTGGCAGACCAGGCCCCGGCGCAGTTTGCCAGCTTCGAACGGCTGATCGAGGTAGTGGGCGCCGGCGATGCCGCGCGCGAAGCCGGCCGCCAGCGCTACCGTTTCTACCGCGAACGCGGCTATCCGCTGACGCACCACGACATCGGCCAGCCCAAGGGAGACGCCGCATGAGCGAACGCACCACCTCGCGGGTGATCCCGCGGCTCGATCCGAACGACAGCATCCCGCTGCTGACCGAGGTGTTCGAACTGCCGGACGCAGGGGCAGCAGCGCCGGCTGCCGCTGCGCAGGAGGGCGTGATCGATACCTTCGGCATGGCCGATTCGGGCCTGGTCATGCATGTCGGCGATACCGGCGACGCCGTGGCGGACGAGGGCGCCGCACCGGCGATGCCGGCAGATAGCGGCGCGCCGGGCGAGGACGACCTGCGCGCGGTGCGCACCGAGTTGCTGACGCGCGTGATGATGCGCTTCCGGACCGAATGGCCGCAGGTCGTGGCGGCCCATACCGAGGCCACGCTGCAGTCGCGCCTGGCGCCGCTGACGGCGCAACTGGCCAGCGAGCTGACGCAGTCGCTGGAGGCGCGGCTGGTGGAATGGCTGGATGCGACGCTGGAGGAGATCGAGAAGACGCCAGGTGAGGATTAACGGCGGCTGAAGGGCTGGAGCGGACCGGCGGGTCTCGACAGACGTCGGCAAACAAAAAAGCCTGCGATCGCTCGCAGGCTTTTTTGCATCAGCGCGGCCGAGAGTCAGTCCGTCACTGCACCCTTGCTCGCCGTCGACGCCAGCTTCGAGAATTTCGCCAGCACCCCACGCGTATAACGCGGCGCCGGCTGCTTCCAGTTGGCCCGGCGCCTGGCCAGTTCTTCATCCGCCACGTTCAGCTGCAGCAGCAGCTTGTGCGCATCGATGGTGATCGAATCGCCTTCCTGCACCAGCGCAATCGTGCCGCCCACATACGCTTCCGGCGCCACGTGGCCAACCACCATGCCCCAGGTACCACCAGAGAAGCGGCCGTCGGTAATAAAGCCGACCGATTCGCCCAGCCCCTTGCCGATGATGGCCGAGGTCGGGGCCAGCATTTCCGGCATGCCGGGGCCGCCCTTGGGGCCGAGGTAGCGCAGCACCAGGATGTCGCCGGCGTTGATCTTGTCGGCCAGGATCGCTTCCATCGCGCTCTGCTCGTCTTCGAACACGCGCGCCGGGCCAGTGATGACCGGGTTCTTCAGGCCGGTGATCTTGGCGACCGCGCCTTCTTCGGCCAGGTTGCCCTTCAGGATGGCCAGGTGGCCTTCGGCGTAGAGCGCCTTCTCGATCGGCAGGATCACGTCCTGGTCGGCACGCGGGGTGTCGGGAACGTTTTCCAGCTCTTCAGCCAACGTGCGGCCGGTGATGGTCAGGCAGTCGCCATGCAGCATGCCGGCCTTGAGCAGGATCTTCATGACCTGCGGGATGCCGCCGGCCTTGTGCAGGTCGGTCGCCACGTACTGGCCCGACGGCTTCAGGTTGCAGATCACCGGCACCTTGCGGCGGATGCGCTCGAAGTCGTCGATGGTCCATTCCACCTCGGCGGCGTGGGCGATGGCCAGGTAGTGCAGCACGGCGTTGGTCGAGCCGCCCGTGGCCATGATCAGCGCCACGGCATTCTCGATCGACTTGCGCGTGATGATGTCGCGCGGCTTGATGTCCTGCTTGATCGCCTCGACCAGCACGCGCGCCGATTCGGCGGCGCTGTCGACCTTCTCCTGGTCCGGGTTGGCCATGGTCGACGAGTACAGCAGCGACATGCCCAGCGCCTCGAACGACGAGCTCATGGTGTTGGCGGTGTACATGCCGCCGCACGAACCGGTCGACGGGCAGGCGTTCTTTTCCACGCCCTCGAAGTCTTCCTGGCTCATGCGGCCGGCGGTGAATTCGCCCACGGCCTCGAACGACGACACGATGGTCAGGTCCTTGCCCTTCCAGTTGCCCGGCTTGATGGTGCCGCCATAGACGTAGATGCCCGGCACGTTGGTGCGCGCCAGCGCGATCATGCCGCCCGGCATGTTCTTGTCGCAGCCGCCGATCACGACCACGCCGTCCATCCACTGGCCCTGCGCGGCAGTCTCGATGCAGTCGGCGATGACCTCGCGCGAGATCAGCGAGTACTTCATGCCCTCGGTGCCCATCGACATGCCGTCCGAGATGGTCGGGGTGCCGAACACCTGCGGGTTGGCGTCCGAGGCCTTGATCGCGTCGATGGCCGCATCGGCCAGGCGCTGCAGGCCCGCGTTGCAGGGGGTGATGGTCGAGTGGCCGTTGGCGATGCCCACCATCGGCTTGTCAAAGTCTTCCTTCTTGTAGCCGAGTGCGTAGTACATCGAACGGTTGGGCGAACGCGCCACGCCTTGCGTGATGTTCTGCGAGCGTTTGTTGAATGCCATGATGGGGAATCTCCGGGGGGTCTTCAGTGCCGCTCCGCGCTGCGCCCGAAGACCTGGAGGCACGAACGCACGGCGGCGATGTTGTGGGCCAAAGAATGACGCTTGCGTTTTGGAGTGTCAAATATATTATTTGACCTTTATTGAGTCGAAAAACATATCAGGAGCGCGTTTGGACCTGCGTCAGTTGCGTTACTTCATCACTGTGGCGGAAGAGTTGCATTTCGGCCGCGCGGCAGGCCGCCTGTCGATGACGCAGCCGCCCTTGTCGCAGCAGATCCAGGCGCTGGAAGAGGAAATCGGCGTGCAGCTGTTCGTGCGCACGCGGCGCTCGGTGGCGCTGACGCCGGCCGGCCAGCAGTGGCTGCCCGAGGTGCGGCGCGTGCTGGCCGATGCCGCGGCGCTGCCCGGGCTGGCGCAGCGGCTGGCGCGCGGCGAGGTGGGGTCGCTGTCGCTGGCCTTTGTCAGCACCGCCGACTACGGCATCCTTCCCGACTTGTTGCGGCGCTTTCGCGCCCGGCACCCGGAGGTGCAATTGCAACTGCGCGAGGCCACCAGCGACGTGCAGCTCGAGGGGTTGATGGAGGGGGCGATCGACGCCGGCCTGGTGATCCGGCCGCAGTTGCCGGCCATGCCGCACGGGCTGGCCTACCTGCCGCTGGTGAGCGAGCCGCTGGTGCTGGCCGTGCCCGACGGCTGGCGGCCGGCGGGCGCGGTGCTGGCGGGCGACGCCGCGGTGTCGCTGCGCGAGGCCGCCCATGAACCGCTGATCATCTTCCCGCGCCGAAGCGCGCCGGCGTTTTATGACATCATTACGGGCTACTATGCGCGCGAGGGCCTGGTGCCCGTGATCGCGCAGGAAGCCATCCAGATGCAGACCATCGTCAGCCTGGTATCGGCGGGCATGGGCGTGGCGCTGGTGCCGGCCTCGCTGTGCAACCTTCGCCGCACCGGGGTGTCCTACCTGGCGCTGCGCGAGGCCGGCCCGCAGATCGAGACCGGGCTGGTCTGGCGCGACGGCGCGTCTGCCGGCGTGGCGCCGGTGCTGCGCTCGTTCATCGATATTGCGACCGCGCTCGCGCAAGAAGCAGGCGCAGCCGGGCCCGCCCCTCGCTGACACGTCACCAATGTCACCGAGGCCACTGACAATACGCAGGCCGCGGCCTTTACAACCTCCATTCACGCCAACATGCTGATTCATCCCCAGTTCGACCCGGTTGCCATCCACCTGGGCCCGCTTGCCATCCGCTGGTACGGGCTGATGTACCTGGCCGGGTTCATCATGTTCCTGGGCTTCGGGCGCCTGCGCATCCGCCAGCCGCATATCGCGGCCAAGGGCTGGACCACGCGCGACCTGGACGACATGCTGTTCTTCGGCGTGCTGGGCGTGATCCTGGGCGGGCGGCTGGGCTATGTGCTGTTCTACAAGCCGTCGTACTACCTGGCCCATCCGCTCGAGATCCTCAAGGTGTGGGAAGGCGGCATGGCCTTCCATGGCGGCTTCCTGGGCGTGGTCGTGGCGATGTGGCTGTTCGGCAAACTGCGCCGGCGCCGCTGGATGGAGGTGACCGACTTCATCGCGCCGATGATCCCCTGCGGGCTGGCCGCCGGCCGCATCGGCAACTTCATCAACGGCGAGCTGTGGGGCCGCGCCACCGACCTGCCGTGGGGCATGATCTTCCCGCAGGCGGGCGACAACATCCCGCGCCATCCGTCGCAGCTGTACCAGTTTGCCGGCGAGGGCGTGGCGCTGTTCATCGTCCTGTGGCTGTTCGCGCGCAAGCCGCGGCCGATGGGCGCGGTGTCGGGGGTATTCCTGATCGGCTATGGCGCCTTCCGCTTTGCCGCGGAATTCGCGCGCGAGCCCGACAACTTCCTGGGCCTGCTGGCGCTGAAGCTGTCGATGGGCCAGTGGCTGAGCCTGCCGATGATCCTGGCCGGCATCGCCATGGTGGTCTGGGCCTACCGGCGCCAGCCCGGCGCCGGCGCATCACAGCCGGCGGCCTGAGAATCCGCCGGCGCTATTTGCCGGCGCGGCGCAAGGCGTCGATGCGCGCCTGCGTTTGCGGGTGGGTCGACATGAAGTCCTGGCCGCGTTCCGGCTCGGCGTCCGACGCCGCACCGCGCCGATTGTCCAGCCTGACCAGCACATCGGCCAGTGCCGCGGGCGGCAGGCCGTTGCGCTGCATGACCTCGATCGCAAAGGCGTCGGCCTCGCGCTCATGGTCGCGTGAATAGCGCAGCGTCAGGATCGCGGCCGGCACCCCGGCCAGCACCGTCGAGATATCCCCGAACAGGTAGGCCGACAGCGCCGCCAGCGCCGACCCCTGGATCACCTGCTGCAAGCCGTGCCGGTTGGCGACATGGCCGGCTTCATGGGCCAGCACGCCCATCATGCCGGCACCGGTGCCGGCCAGGCTGACCAGTTCGTCGGTGACCACGATGGTGCCGCCCGGCAGCGCCAGCGCATTGGCGCCGATCTCGCCGCCCTGGCGGAACAGGATCTGGTAGTCGTGGCCGGCATCGCGCGGGCGCTTCAGCGCCGCGAAGGCCGAGCGGATGCGTTGCTGCTCGGCGGGCGGCAGCTGCGTCGGCTTGACCATGCCGTTGTCCAGGCTCGCCAGCGTCAGCTTGCCGAGATGGGCCTCCACCTCGGGCGGCACCGTGCGCGCCATCATGCCGGCGCCCCATGGCAGCAGCACGTAATAGCCCAGCACCAGCACCGCCACCAGCCCCGCCACGGCCAGGCCGGCCAGGCGCCAGCTGTTCTGCGCGCGCGCCACCAGGCTGTCGCGATGGCCGGTGGCGGCCAGCAGGTGGTCTAAGGCGGCGTGGTCGGTGATCTCGCAGAAGGCGCCGTCGGCAAAGGTGACCAGCCGCGGCGCGCGGCGCACGCGCTCGGACACGCGCACGTCCGACAGCGGCGCGCGCCGCAGCTCGGCGCCGGAGTCGTCGCGCAGCACGGCCTGCTGCGCCTCAACGGCCAGCGTGGCCGGATGCGCGCGCGACGAGCGGCCATCGAAGAAGGTGACTGGGATCATGGTGCGGGCGGGGTCAGCGCACGGCGTGCTCAGAGCGCGATGTCGATGTCGTACCAGTCTACCGCCGCATCGCCCAGCGCACCGACTTGTTGCGCCTCGCCGGCCACGAAGGTGTCGAGCGGGCCCGCCGCCAGCATGGTCACGCATTCGAGCCGGTAGCGCGCCGAACGCACCCGCGCGAACGGCAGGTACAGGCCCAGCGTCAGCGCGATCGCGATCAGGTTGGTGACGAAGATAAAGACCATGCGGCCGGCCCCCACCTCGCTGCGGAACGCATGCGGCGCCAGCGTGGTGTGGCTCCACACGACATTCTGCAAGCGTGCCATCACGTAAGGGCTGACGGCCAGCAGCGCCAGGTAGAAACCGGTCACGCCGATGCCGAACGACAGCATCGCGCCCGCCTTGCCCGACGCGGTCACGCCCAGCACGAAGCCGGCCAGTGCCGCGGCCGCCACCAGCGCGACCATCACGCCGAAGGCACGCAGGTAGACGCCATAGAAATCGCCCGCGCCGGCGTCGAAGGCAAACGGTGCGGTGCCGAAGCGGGTGTGGTTGTGCTGGTAGCGCTTGAAGCGCTGGTGCGCCAGCGGCCCAAGCAGGCCCAGCGTGGCCACCGCGGCCAGCGGCCACAGCACGAACACCTTGTAGGCATCGGCATCGCCGCCGGTGAAGGCGAAGCGCAGGCCGCGGTAGCTGGAGTTGGCCATGCGGAAACGCAATGAGCGCACCAGCAACAGGGGGAACACCGCCAGCAGCGCCACCAGCATCGCCAGCGCAAGGAAGGGCGAGACCGTCGAGGCGAACTGGAAGGCGAGCACCAGCGCGAACACGATGGCGCGGCCTTTCAGGATCGCGGACGGCTTGCCGTGGTAGTCAAAACTCGCGCCGTCGAGCCGCGTGTTGCGATAGAAATACTGCAGCGTGCGCACCTTGGCCCAGGCCGAATAAATGCCGAAGGTGACGATGGTCAGCAGTGCATTGACGATCCAGATACGGAAGTACTCTGAACCGGATCCGGTAAAGGACAGGCCCAGCGGCCGCGGCACGGCGTAGCGCGGCTCGGCAGGCGCCGGTGTCTCGTCTGCCGGGGTACCGGCCAGGGTGAAATCGCTGCCAGCTTGCATGGCGGAGCTCCAGTGTGTGTGGAAAGCGACAGTCAGGATTGCGGCCTCGGCCGCAGTTTCAGAAATGCAACCACTTTAGATCGGGCATTTGCGGCGATGCGCTCACATTCTCGCACTGATAAATAGCGACCACGGCACAATCTGCATATGCCATTGCCGCCAGGCGGGCACGCGTATAAGAAAATGTGGGAAAACCCTCGTAACACTCTAGAAACATCCTGTTACACTAGACGTATTCTGTAACAACTTTCCAATGCGTGTTGCCAATAAAATCAGTGACTTATTCACGCTGGCACGTAAATCGCTATCTTGATTGTTACAAAGATGAGCGGCAAGCCACAGCCGCCAACGGAAGTGCCAGGGAGGGAGTGACGGCTGACAGGCCACACTTGCCGGCACTTCACGTACAGCCAGGGCGACGGGAAAATCCGCGCGCAAGCGCGTTTCAAAGGGGGGCGCAGGGCCAGCGCCGGCAATCCATGGACCCACGCGGCAGATACTTTTGAAAGTACCCGCCGACGATGAAAAGCAGTACTGCAGTACTTTCAGGCGCGGGCGTTTCCTTGCAGGGAGGCATGGAAACGCCCGCCGCACCTCATATCGCACCCACGCCGTACCCCACGGACCGCATCTCGCCGGTCAACCACCAGAACACCACCACCCGCTCCGGCTTGTTTGCAGCGCAGCATCGAAATTCCTTGTATCGTTCGCGTCCTAATCCATAATTATGAATTATGGCTGACCGGGCGCATCTGCCTGGCCGACGCCAGATCGTGACCGGGACGCGTCGGTCACGCGATCCGACCCGGGGGAAGCATGCGCATCGTCCAGCAGGCGTTGTACCTGGAAGTGGCAGACCGGCTGCGCGCCATGATTGACGCGCATACGCTGGTGCCCGGCGCATGGATCGACGAGAGCGCGATGGCCGAAACGCTGGGCATCTCGCGCACGCCGCTGCGCGAAGCGCTCAAGGTGCTGGCCGCCGAAGGCCTGGTGCGGCTGGAGCCGCGGCGCGGCTGCTTCGTCAATGAGCTGTCCGAGCAGGACCTGGACGAGATCTTCCCGCTGATGGCACTGCTGGAAGGGCGCTGTGCCTACGAGGCCGCGCGCAACGCCACGCGCGCCGACCTGGACGCACTGGACGGCCTGCATGCCGACCTGGCGCGCTATGCGCAGGCGGGCGACATCGACGCCTACTACGAAACCAACTTCCAGATCCACGAATCGATCCAGCGGCTGGCCGGCAACCGCTGGCTGTCGGGCCTGATCAGCGACCTGCGCAAGGTGCTGCGGCTGTCGCGCCACAAGAGCCTGAAGCTGCCGGGCCGGATCCAGGAATCCTGCGCCGAGCACCTGTCCGTGTTTGCCGCGCTCAAGGCCCGCGACCCGGAAGGCGCCGAGGCGATGATGAAGACCCACCTGCTGCGCCAGCGCGCGGCGCTCAAGACGCTGGATGCCGGCGCCACCGCCGGCGCAGCCGAGGCCCAGGCCGTGCGCGCGCCGCCGGTGCTGCGCGTGGCCGGCGCCGAAGAGTAGCCGCGGCGCCGCAACCCCAGTCCGATGTTTTTCCCACATTCCGATCGATGCATCAAGGCAGGTACCGCATGAATTCCTTCGACACGGGTGACCAGAAGATCAGTGCGCCGCTGGGCGAAAGCGAGCCGGCAGGTTCCAAGTTCCTGTCGCGGCTGGGCCGCTGGTGGGGACGCAAGGGCGAGGGCGACGCCAAGGCCAGCGCCAAGGCCCCGGCAACGCCGGTCGATGGCGAGGCGCCGCTGCCGGCGCGCGCGGTGCGCCGCCAGCGCGAGCAGCTGCGGCTTTGCTTCGACGCGCGCCTGACCGATGGCGCCGCCAATGCCGCCGCGCAGGCATGGCAGGCCGAGTATGAGGCCGCCGGCGAGGCCACCCGGCGCGGCATGCTGGCGGTGCTGGGCGAAGTCGCCAGCAGCGGCGGCAAGGGCAGCGAAGAAGCCGGGGCCGACGGCGACAAGGGCGCGCGCGCCGCCCGCGCGCAGGCCGCGTCTTCGGGCCTGGCCCAGGCCCTGTCCAATGCGCGCATCCGCTTCTTCAAGCGGCTCGCCGCGCTGCACGGCCAGCGCGGCAACAGCGCTTGCGGCCTGCACTTCTTGATCCAGCTGCGCGCCGACATGCTGCGCTGGCAGCGCCGCATGCCGGGGCTGCGCCCGCTTGACGACGATCTCGAGGCGCTGTTCTCCAACTGGTTCGACGTGGGCCTGCTGGAGCTGCAGCCGATCACCTGGGATTCGCCGGCATCGCTGCTGGAAAAGCTGATCCGCTACGAGGCCGTGCATGAAATCGCTTCATGGACCGACCTGCGCAACCGCCTCGATTCCGACCGCCGCTGCTATGCGTTCTTCCACCCGCGCATCCCGCGCGAGCCGCTGATCTTTGTCGAGGTGGCATTCGCGCCGGAGATGGCGGCCAATGTCCATACATTGCTGGATGAAGCCGCGCCGCTGGAAGACCTGCGCCGCGTCAAGTGGGCCATCTTCTATTCGATCAGCAATACGCAGGCGGGCCTGCGCGGCGTGAGCTTCGGCAATTTCCTGCTCAAGCGCGTGATCGAGGAGGTCCAGCGTGAATTCCCAAAAGTGAATCAGTTCGCCACGCTCTCGCCGATCCCCGGGTTTGCCGACTGGCTGCGCAAGCAGGATGGCGATGCCATTGCGCGCGTGCTGGGCGACAAGCGCCTGGCGCGCTGGAGCGAGCGCCACGGCAAGGCGCCAGCGGACGGCGCCGGGTGGCTGGAGGCGCTGGTGCCGGACGCCGCCGATACCGTGATCCGCGATACCGCGATGACCCTGGCCGCGCATTTCCTGGTGCGCGAACGCAACCAGTCGATGCCCGCCGACCCGGTCGCGCGCTTCCACCTCGGCAACGGGGCCTGCGTGGAGCGGCTGAACTGGGGCGCCGACCTGTCGCGCAAAGGCCGCAGCCAGAGCTGCGGGATGATGGTCAATTATCTTTACGTGCCCGAGGCGCTGGATGACAATCTGGCACGCCTGGGCGCCGGCAACCCGCGCATCAGCCGTAGCGTCGGGAAACTGCTGTGACCCTGGTCCGGTCACGCGGGTCGCCCCCGTACCCGCGGCGCCTGGCGCGCCGCGTTTTCTTGTCGGGACCTGAGCAGTAACTTCGCGCCGCGGCAGTGCCGCGCGGCCATCAGATTGACTTTCCGCAGAAGAGAGAGGAGACAACCAATGAATCGTCGTCAGTTCAGCCTGGCCGCGTGCGCGCGCGCAACGGGCGTGGCCCTGGGCCTGGCCGGCCTCGGCACCGGCGCAATGCTCGCCGCACCCGCAGCGCATGCCGATACCTGGCCGTCCAAGCCCGTCACCGTGATCGTGCCGTTTCCCGCCGGCGGCGGCACCGACGCCTTTGCGCGGCCGCTGACCGCGCAGTTGTCCAAGCAGCTCGGCAAGCAGTTCGTGATCGACAACCGCGGCGGCGCCGGCGGCACGGTCGGCGCCAGCATTGCGGCCAAGGCCGCGCCGGACGGCTACACGGTGTTCATCGGCGGCGCGCACCACGCGATTGCGCCGTCGTTCTACAAGAAGCTGGACTACGACATCGAGAAGGACTTCATCCCGGTCACGGTGATCGCGCAGCCGCCGCAAGTGGTGGTGGTCAATCCCAACCGCGTCAAGGCCAACACGCTGCAGGAGCTGATTGCCTACGCCAAGGCCAATCCCGGCAAGCTGAACTACGGTTCGGCCGGCAACGGCTCGTCGCACCACCTGGCGGGCGAGCTGTTCAAGCTCCAGACCAAGACCTTCATCACCCACATCCCCTACAAGGGTGCGGGCCCGGCGCTGTCCGACCTGATCGCGGGCCAGGTCGACCTGATGTTCGACGGCCTGGGCTCGTCGGCACAGCATATCCGCGCGGGCCGCATCAAGGCGCTGGCGGTGGCTTCGAGCAAGCGCTCGGCGGCGTTCCCCAACGTGCCGACCGCGGCCGAGGCAGGCGTGCCCAACTATGACGTGTCGACCTGGTATGCGATGTGGGTGCCCAAGGGCACGCCCAAGGAGATCGTCGACCGCCTGCATGCAGAGACCGAGAAGGCGCTGAACACGTCGGAGCTCAAGCAGGTCTGGCTTAACAACGGCTCCGAGACGCCGGCGTTTACGCAGGAGCAGTTCGCGCAGTTCCAGCACGCCGAGATTCGCCGCTGGGCCCAGGTGGTGCAGCAGTCCGGCGCCAAGATCGACTGACGGGGCGCCATGTCAACGCTGATCCGATGCAAGGGGGCGCGGCGATGAGCGGCACCGTATTGTTTGCCACGCAGGGCACCACCGCCACCGTGACGCTGTCGCACGCGGGCAAGCTCAACGCCATTTCCGCGCAGATGTGGCGCGAGCTGGCCGCGGGCTTTGCACGCCTGTCCGCCGATACCTCGCTGCGCTGCGTGGTGGTGCGCGGTGCCGACGGCAACTTTGCCGCCGGCGCCGACATTGCCGAGTTCCCGGCAGAGCGCGCCGACGAGGCCGCGGTGCGCCACTACCACATGGCCACCATCGCGCCGGCACTGGCGGCGGTGGCGCAATGCACGCACCCCACCGTGGCGATGATCGAAGGCGTATGCGTGGGCGGCGGGCTGGAAATCGCCTGCCACTGCGATCTGCGCATCGCCGCCTCGGACAGCCGCTTCGGCGTGCCCATCAACCGCCTGGGCTTCCCGATGGCGCCCGGCGAGCTGCAGGGCCTGCTGGCGCTGGCGGGCCGCGCCGCCGCGCTGGAGATCCTGCTGGAAGGCAGGGTCTTCGACGCCGCCGAGGCGCGCGACAAAGGGCTGCTGACCCGCGTGGTCGAGCCCGGCGCGCTGGCCGCTGAGGTCGAGGCCACGGCGCGCCGCATTGCCGCCGGCGCGCCCGTGGCCGCCCGCATCAACAAGGCCACCATCCGCCGGCTGGCGCCGCTGCCGGCACCGCTGTCGCCCGCCGAGCTGGACGCGCATTTTGCCTACGCCGAAGGCGCGGATCATGCGGAAGGGGTGGCCGCCTTCCTCGCGCACCGGCCACCGCAGTTCCGTGGGGAGTAGGGCACGCCGCCAGCACTGCTTCCACACGCCATTGTTTTCTTCGTTTTCCTCAGCCTTTCGTTCGATCCCCGACATGAACGCCAACCTGTTCGCCCTGTTCGAATCCCGCTTCCCCGCCGACCGCACCGCCTGCTGCATCGAGACCCATGACGGGCTGTACTACAGCTGGGACGACCTTGACCGCGCCACCGCCAAGCTCGCCAACCTGCTGGCCTCGCTGCACCTGCCCGAAGGCGCACGCGTGGCGGTGCAGGTGGAGAAGTCCCCCGAAGCGCTGTTCCTGTACCTGGCCACGCTGCGCGCCGGCTACGTCTACCTGCCGCTGAACACCGCCTACCAGGAGGCAGAGATCGACTACTTCGTCGGCAATGCCGAGCCGTCGGTGGTGGTGTGCAGCAGCAAGAATTTCGGCTGGGTGTCCAAGGTGGCGTTCCGCCACGGCGTCAACCACGTCTTTACCCTGGACGACGACCGCAGCGGCTCGCTGCTGTCGCGCGCGGCGGGCAAGTCAGATACCTTCGAGACGGTCGCACGCCAGGATGACGACCTTGCCGCCATTCTCTACACCTCCGGCACCACCGGCCGCAGCAAGGGCGCGATGCTGACGCACCGCAACCTAGCCTCCAATGCGCAGACGCTGCATGAATTCTGGGGCTGGCGCAGCGACGATGTGCTGCTGCACATGCTGCCGATCTTCCACGTGCATGGCCTGTTCGTGGCTTCGCATGGCGCGCTGCTGGCCGGTGCCAAGATGATCTGGGCGCCGAAGCTGGACATGGCACAGGTGCTGAAATTCCTGCCGCGCTGCACGGTCATGATGGGCGTGCCGACCTACTACGTGCGCATGCTGCAGGAGCCGCGCTTCGACGACGACACCTGCCGCCGCATGCGGCTGTTCGTGTCCGGCTCGGCGCCGCTGCTGCTGGAGACCTTCGATGCCTTCCGCGAGCGCACCGGCCATACCATCCTGGAACGCTACGGCATGAGCGAGACCGTGATGCTGGTGTCCAACCCATACGATGCCGCGCTGGGCGAGCGCATCGGCGGCACCGTCGGCATGCCGCTGCCGGGCGTGTCGGTGCGCGTGGTCGATGGCGAGGGCCAGCCGTGCACGCCGGGCGAGATCGGCAATGTCGAGGTCAAGGGCCCGAACGTGTTCAAGGGCTACTGGCGCATGCCGGAGAAGACCAGGGAAGAGTTCACCGAGGACGGCTGGTTCAAGACCGGCGACGTCGGCCGCTTCGGCGGCGCCATTGCCAGCCAGGCCGGCGAGCGCGCGGTGCCGGACAACTACCTGACCATCGTCGGGCGCAGCAAGGACCTGATCATCTCGGGCGGCTACAACGTCTACCCGAAGGAAATCGAGAGCTTTATCGACGAGATGCCAGGCGTGGCCGAGAGCGCCGTGATCGGCGTGCCGCACGCGGATTTCGGCGAGGCCGTGGTGGCAGTGGTGGTGCGCAAGCCGGGTGCGGATATCGATGAAGCGGCGCTGATCGGCACGCTCAAGGGCCGCATCGCCAACTTCAAGGTGCCCAAGCGCGTGCACGTGGTGGACGAGCTGCCGCGCAATACCATGGGCAAGGTGCAGAAGAACGTGCTGCGCGAGCAGTTCGCGGTGCTCTGAGGGTCTTTGGGAAAGGCTGAGCGACTTCAACTGCTGCGGGTTTGCTCCCTCTCCCGCAGGCGGGAGAGGGAGCAAACAGAGGGGCGGCAGCGTGCCCTTCTTCGTTACTTCAGCATCTGCACCGACCCGTTGACCGACACCGTCACCTGCGTCTTGCCGCCCTCAACCGGCACCGCCACCGCGGCGTCGGCCATCATGGCCTTGGCAGCACCGTACATGCGCGGCATCGGCGGCACCACGCCGGTTTCATTCAGGCTGACTTCGCGGATCGTGTAGCTGTTGTAGCCGAACAGCTTGGTGGTCGACTGCGCCTTGCTGCGGAACGAGGCGATGGCCTGCTCGGCCAGCTTGGCTTCGGCCGCCTCGCGCGCTTCGCGCGACAGCGAGAAGGCGATGTTCTGCACCTGCATCTGGCTGGCCAGCTCGCCAGCGAGCTTGGACACGGCCGAGAAATCGCGCGACTTCAGGATGACTTCGGAACGCCCGCGCCAGGTGCTGATGCGGCCGTTGCGGTCGGTGTTGGGGTGGATGGTGAAGCCGCCCGACTCGGCGGTCACGCCCTGGACGCGGCGCGCCTGCGTGATGACGGCCTGCGTCCGGGTCGACAGGCCCGAGGAAATCGCGGCCGGTTCAGCGCCTTCCTGCTCGGCGGCAAGCGTCAGGTGCACGATATCGGTCGGCACTTCGGTGACCGCCTGCGCGCTCAGCGAGAGCACGCCCGACGGCGTTTCAGTGGGGCCACCGTGCGCCGAGGCAACGATGGCGGTGGTGCCCAGCAGGGTGGCGGCAAGCCATTGTTTCATGTTGTTCTCCCGTTCAAACGTGATGGGTATCAGACGTGACCGGGTGCCCGATCGTTCCGCGACATTGCAAACGATTGTTGCGAAGCCGGCGCGGGCGCGCCTCCCCCGTCCGGGTCAGAATGCCTGCCAGGCCTTCCACAACATATAGCTCGCCAGGCACAGCAGCAGCGCGGCAAAGACCTTGCGCAACTGGCTCACATCCATGCGGTGCGCGGTGCGCGCGCCCAGCGGCGCGGTCATTACGCTGGCCGCTGCGATCACCAGCAGGGCCGGCAGGTAGAGATAGCCGAGCGATCCCGCCGGCAGCCCCGGCGTCTGCCAGCCGCTCCAGACATAGCCGGCCACGCTGGCCGCTGCAATCGGAAAGCCGAGCGCGGCCGAGGTCGCCACCGCGTTGTGGATCGGCACGTTGCACCACGTCATGAACGGCACCGAGACAAAGGCGCCGCCCGCGCCAACCAGGCTGGACAGGAAGCCGATCACGCCGCCCGCGCCCGCCATGCCGGCAAGGCCGGGCAGCTGCCGGCCGGGCCTGGGACGACGGTTGCGCAGCATCTGCAGCGCGGAAAACCCGACGAAGCCGGCAAACGCCAGCGACAGCCAGCTGGTCTTGAGCGCCGCGAACACCTTGCCGCCGCCGATCATGCCGCCGAGCACGATGCCCGGCGCCAGCGCCAGCACGATCGGCCAGCGCACCGCGCCGCGCTGGTGGTGCGCGCGCACGGACGACAACGAGGTGAACAGGATGGTGCCCATCGAGGTGGCGATCGCCATATGGACGATGGCCTCGTCGGCAACGCCCAGGCTGGTGAACAGCAGCGTCAGGAAGGGCACCATCATCATGCCGCCGCCGACGCCGAGCAGCCCGGCGCAGAAGCCGGTGAAAGCGCCCAGGGCAAGCAGGGCAGGAACCAGCACCGGCAGGTTGTCGAACTGCATCGTGTCTTCAGGGTTGTTGTGATCAGCCTTGCCTGGGCCGGCCGGGCAGGGTTCAGCGCATCAGCTTGCCGGTGATGAAGCGCCATTCGGCCGGTGTCACCGGCGTGATCGACAGCCGGTTGCCGCGACGCAGCACCACCATGTCGGCCAGTTCCTCATGCTCGCGCAACGCGGCCAGCGGGATCAGCGCGCTCTTGCGTTCGAAGCGCACGTCGACCAACAGCCAGCGCGGCGCGTCGGCCTTGGAGGCGGCGTCATAGTACGGGCTCTTGCGGTCGAACTGGGTGGGGTCGGGGTAGGGCACGGAGCAGACCTCGGCCAGGCCGGCAATGCCGGGCTCCGGGCACGACGAGTGGTAGAACAGCACGCCGTCGCCGATCCGCATGGTGTCGCGCATGAAGTTGCGCGCCTGGTAGTTGCGCACGCCGGTCCAGGGCAGCGTGCCTTCCCGGGCCAGGTCGTCGATGCTGGCTTCATCCGGTTCTGATTTCATCAGCCAGTACTGGCGGGCGCGTTGGTTCTGGTTCGGGCTCACGGCGCAGCTCAGGAATGGAAGCAGATCAGGGCGCCGCGTGCACAGCGTGTGCACGCGGACGCGCAGGCAAGAAAAAAGGCGATGGTTCAGAAAACCACCGCCTTTTTAAGGGGTCCCCGCCTTGGCCGCTGGGTCGGCATCCTGAACCCAAGTGAGGTTCAGAGTGGCTGCGGAAGTCGCATTTCGGGTACATCATCCACTCAGGGAGTCCAGGCCAGGCCCAGACTATGAATGCGACGACGCGCTCGCCCACGCGACATGATCCCGCACCATGCAATGCATATCGGTTCAAGGAGTTTATGACCCTCACGAACCAGGCAGGGAAACTGTCAAACGTCTGACTTTCCAGGCGCATCATCGTGCCCGGAAAACCGGATCCGCGTGCGGGATGTCAGACGTTTGCCGTTTCTGACTAGGATGGGATGAGAACGGCGGCCGGGCGCGATAACCTGGCCTGTAGCTGCACATCTATGGTGCCTCGTGCAGTCTGGCTACACTATACACCGCGTTGCAGGGCATACCAAGTCCACTCGCGCGTATCGTTACATTTTGCGCGGCAGCGCGGCATCCGCAGCACATCCCCCTTTCATTGCTCAGCCGCGCGTACCGGTGCCCACGTGCGCATACTGGCGCAGGGCTTCGTCGGCGCGGTCGTTGAGTTCGCGGATGCGCGCGCGGATGGCATCGACCGGGATCGCGCCCTCGGCCTGCTGCTTGCGCTGCATCGACAGCAGGTCCGAGGCGATGCTGATGGCGGCCATGACCGCCACGCGCTCCACGCCCTTGGCCGCGGTGCCGTTGCGCAGCTTGTTCATTTGCGTGTCGACCAGAGCCACGGCTTCGAGCAGCGCGGCCTCGTTCTCGGGCGCGATGGCAAAGCGGTAGGGCTGGCCGGCGATATTGACTTCGACTTGCTTGTTGCTCATGCGTGTTCTCCGGGAGCCTTGTGCGGCTCGGCGTCCTGCGCCGCAGCCTCTTCGCCGAGCAGGTCGAGCTGGCGCGTGTCGCTGGCAGTCGGCAGCTTGTCAAGGATGGACTGGATGCGCAGCTGCGCTTCCTCGATCTTGATATTGAGCAGTTCGCGGTCGGCTGCCATGGCCTCGCGCTCGCCGCGCAACTGCGCGGCTTCGCCCTCCAGCCGGGCGATCTCGTCGCGCAGCCGCTGGTTCTCCGCCGCCAGGGTGTCCGCATGGTGCAGCACGCGCCCGATCTTGGCGGCCAGTTGTTCGAGTTCGGTGAGCATAGGGCCTGTCATGATGGGAGAAGTGTCAGGTATCGCGATTCTAGCCGATGCGCCGGCTTGCACAATGCGGAGGAAAGGGTTTGTGACTGGCGACCCGCGTGGAAGTTGCAGGCTTCTGCACCTAAAACGCCACCAGAGTTGTGACAAAACACTACTGGCAGCCGCGTTGACGCGGGGGGCGAAACGCCCTAGACTCGCGCACGTTCCAGGTGCTCGCCCTTTTCGTCCCTGGCGAAAGGGCAGTTCAACGGGAAACAGGGAGCCGGGCCGGCTGCGCGCCGGACAGGCCAACCTGTGCTGCCCCCGCAACGGTAAGCGACCGCGGTGCGCATCTGCCAGACCCCGACATAGCCGACAGCCAGCCTGCCGGCAACGCCGCTGGCAAGGCCGGATTCCATTCCCGGCCACACGCACCGCAGGACCGGCCACACGCCACTGAACCGCAGGTTCGGGAAGGCGCCGGCCCAGTGTCGCCAGCCCGGATACCGGCCTGAACGCGGGCTGCCGCCCGTGCGCGGCACGCCTCATCGCCATATGGTCCGCGGGGGAACGGGCCCGGCCGTTCCTATCCAGTCCTGCATCATGCGTTCATCGCTCCACAGGTCGACCCGCCCGGCAACCCCGGCGGTGCGTCCGTCCGTGCCCGCCATCCTGGCGGCCATTGCCTCGTTCACCCTGGCTCCGGCCACTTCGTTCGCGCAGGCGGCCGACAGCGGCACCGACAGCCGCACCACGCAGCTCGCGCCGGTGGTGGTCACCTCCACCCGTACCGCGCAAGCCATTACCGAGGCGCTGCCTCACACCACGGTGGTGACGCAGCAGGACATCGTCAATTCGCAGGCGCCCGACCTGCGCACGCTGCTGCGCAACCAGGCCGGCGTGGAGTTCTCGGCCAACGGCGGCATGGGCACCAACACCACGCTGTTCATGCGCGGCGCCAACTCCAACCAGACCCTGATCCTGATCGACGGCGTGCGGGTATCGTCAGCGAGCAGCGGCACCGCGCAGCTGGCCAATATCCTGCCCGACCAGATCGAGCGCATCGAGGTGGTGCGCGGCAATGTGTCGGCGCTGTACGGCTCGGACGCCATCGGCGGCGTGGTGCAGATCTTCACCAAGAGCGGCGCGGGCCAGGCGCCGGCGGCCAATGCGCAGGTGGAATACGGCAGCAACAACACGCGCCAGGGCACGGTCGGCTATGGCGGCCAGGTCGGCGATACCTCGTTCAACCTGACCGGCTCGGCGTTCAAGACCGACGGCTTCTCGTCGATCAACACGAAGCAGGCGCCGCGCGCCAATCCCAACGACAACCCGTACGAGAACCAGAGCGTGTCGGGCCAGGTCAAGCACCGCTTCGCGCCGAACTGGGACGCGGGCTTCACCGGCTATTACTCGAAGAGCAAGCTGTCGTTCGACAGCGCCTTCGGCCGCCCGACCGACGACAACCGCACCAACAGCGAGCTGTACACGCTGTCGGCCTTCGTCAACGGCAAGGTGGGGACGGACTGGTCCACCCATTTCAAGCTGTCGCAGAGCGAGGACCGCAGCGACACCTTCCTCAACGGCAGGCCCAACGGCACCTTCAATACCCGCAACCGCCAGTTCAACTGGCAGAACGAGTATGCGCTGGCCGCCAACCACACGCTGCTGTTCGGCACCGACTACCTGCAGCAGGAGCTCGACTCCAGCGCCTACGGCGCGCCCACGCGCAATGTGTTCTCGGTGTTCGGCGGCTATGACGGGCGCATCGGCAAGCACCAGCTGCAGCTCAACGCGCGCAACGACCATTATTCCGACTTCGGCAACCAGGGCAGCTTCCGCGCCGGCTACGGCTACTACGTGACCGATGCGCTCAAGCTGATCGCCAGCGTCAGCAATGCCTTCCGCGCGCCGACCTTCAACGAGCTTTACTTCCCCAACTTCGGCCAGCCGAACCTGCAGCCCGAACGTGCCAAGTCGGTCGAGGCCGGCGTGCAGTACGCCACCGCCAGCGCCGGCCTGCTGCGCGTGACCGCCTTCGAGACGCGCTACGACGACCTGATCGTGTCGGCGCAGCAGCCCAGCGGCATGTTCCTGGCGCAGAACGTCAACAAGGCCAAGGTGCAGGGCATCGAGGCTTCGTGGCGCGCCACCGTGTATGGCACCGACTTCGGCGCCAGCGTGACCTTCCAGAACCCGGTCGACGAGCAGACCAACACCCAGCTGCTGCGCCGCGCGCGCCGCCATGCCGCGCTCGACGTGGGCCGCGACTTCGGCAACTGGCGCTTCGGCGGCGAATGGCTGGTGTCGTCGTCGCGCATGGATTCCGGCTCGCGCCGGCTGGGCGGATACGGTATCGTCAACCTGAACGCCCGCTACAACATCGACAAGCAATGGTTCATCGCCGCCCGCGTCGAAAACCTGTTCGACAAGGATTACCAGCTCGCCTACCCCTACAACACGCAGGGGCGCGCGGGCTTCATCACGCTGGGCTGGCGCCAGCGATGAGCGCACGGGCGCGCCATGTCTGAGTTCCGGCGCGCCCTGGCGATCTGGCTGGTGCTGGCGCTCGCGGCGCTGCTGGCGTTCGCGTTGTCGCTGGCGCTGGGCAGCGTGCCACTCGATGCGCGCGAGCTCTGGCTTGCGCTCAGCGGTGCCGACACCGGCACCGCCGCAGCGATCGTGCGCGAACTGCGGCTGCCGCGCGCGGCAGCGGCGTTTGCCTGCGGCGGGCTGCTGGCCCTGTCCGGCGCGCTGATGCAGGTGCTGCTGCGCAACCCGCTGGCCGAGCCCTATGTGCTGGGCGTGTCGGGCGGCGCCTCCACTGCCGCGCTGCTGGCCATGCTGCTGCTGGCGCCGTGGTGGGGCGTGCAGGCCGCCGCCGCCGCCGGTGCACTGGGGGCGATGGTGCTGGTGGCGTCGCTGGCGCGGCGCGACCTGCTGCATCCGCAGGTGCAGGGCGGCCACCGCGAGGCGGGCGCCCGGCTGCTGCTGACCGGCGTGATCCTGGCCGCGGGCTGGGGCGCGGTCATTACCCTGATCCTTTCCATTGCGCCGGAGTCGCGCCTGCGCGGCATGCTGTTCTGGCTGACCGGCGACCTGGGCGGCACCGCCGCCTACGGCGGCGCGCTGGCCATGCTGGTGGTGGCGCTGCTGCTGGCCATGCCGATGGCGCGCGCGCTCAACGTGATGCTGCTGGGCGAGACCGTGGCGCAGTCGCTGGGCGTGCGCGTGGGCCGCGTGCGGCTGGCGACCTTCCTGCTGGCGTCGCTGTGCATTGCCGCTGCCATCACCACGGCCGGCTCGATCGGCTTTGTCGGGCTGGTGGTGCCGCACCTGGTGCGCCTCGCCTGGGGCAACGACCAGCGCCTGCTGCTGCCGGCCGCCACGCTGCTGGGCGGCGCGCTGCTGATGGCCGCCGACCTGATCGCACGCACCGTGGTCGCGCCCGCGCAGCTGCCGGTGGGCGTGATCACCGGGCTGCTGGGCGTGCCGACCTTCCTCTACCTGCTGCTGCGGAGGCCGCGATGAGCCAGGCCCCGCACTGGTCCCATCCGCTCACTGCCTGTCCGCAGCTCGTGCTGCGCGATGTGAAGCTGCGCACCGGCCAGCGCGTGCTGGTGGAGCGCCTGACGATGACCATCGGCGCGGGGCAGCTGTGGTGCATTGCCGGACCCAACGGTGCCGGCAAGTCCACGCTGATGACGGTGCTGGCCGGGCTGCGCCACGCCGACGGCGGCAGCGCGGAGATCGACGGCACCGCGGCGGCGCAGATCGCGCCGGCGGTGCTGGCGCGCCAGCGCGCCTACCTGCCGCAGGCCGTGCATGACACCTTCTCGATGTCGGTGCAGGATGCCGTGCGCGTGGGGCGGCATCCGCACCTGTCCGGCTGGGGCTGGACCGGGCGCGAGGATGACCGCATCGTGCACGAAGTGATCCGCGCGATGGATATTGAGGCGCTGGCCGCGCGCGATGTGCTGACCCTGTCCGGCGGCGAGCGCCAGCGCGCCTCGCTGGCCGCGGCGCTGGCGCAGCAGGCGCCGCTGCTGCTGCTGGACGAACCGGTCTCGCACCTGGACCTGCGCCACCAGATCCTGGTGCTGGAACAGCTGGCCGCGCTGGCCCGGGCCGGGCGCCATGCCATCGTGGTGATCCTGCACGACCTGACGCTGGCGCTGCGCTACGCCACCCACGCCCTGCTGATGGCCGAAGACGGCACTACGCTGCATGGCACTGCCGCCCAGGTGCTGACCCCTGAACACTGCTCGCGCGCGCTGCGCACCGCCATCGTCAGCGTCACCGACGGCGCGCATACTGCGCTGATCCCCGACGGCGCCGCCCCACCCATACCCGACACACGTCATGACTGATACCCAGACCCCCCCTGCAGAAGACCCGGACCGCGATGCCCGCCACAAGGCGCGCATGGAGCGCAAGAAAGAAATCGTCGACGCCAAGATTGCCGCCGCGCAGGATGAGCGCGGCGTGATCGTCATCACCACCGGCAACGGCAAGGGCAAGTCCAGCTCGGGCTTTGGCATGGTGGTGCGCGCGCTTGGCCACGGCATGCGCACTGGCGTGGTCCAGTTCATCAAGGGCGCGCAGCCCACCGGCGAAGAGATGTTCCTGCGCCGCTTCCCGGACGAGTGCGCCTTCCACGTGATGGGCGAGGGCTATACCTGGGAAACGCAGGACCGCGCCCGCGACGTGGCCAAGGCCGAGGCGGCCTGGGAAGTGGCGCGCGGCATGCTGCGCGACCCCGGCATCGGCCTGGTGCTGTTCGACGAACTGAACATCGCGCTCAAGCTGCACTATCTTGATGTGGAGCAGGTCATTGCCGACCTGCGCGCGCGCCCGCCGATGCAGCACGTGGTCATCACCGGCCGTGGCGCGCCGCCGGCCCTGGTGGAGGCGGCCGACACCGTCACCGACATGACGCCGGTCAAGCATGCCTTCCAGCAGGGCATCAAGGCGCAGCGCGGCGTCGAGATGTAGCCGCATCGTTTTTGAATACAAGGTCAACGCATCATGCAGTTTCCGGAAATCACTCCCCTCGACGATGCCCTGCGCCCCGAGCTGCAGGCCGCCATCGACGACAAGACCAAGCCGCTCGGCGCACTGGGCCGGCTGGAATCGCTGGCCTTGCAGCTGGGCCTGATCCTCGGCACGGCGCGGCCGGTGTTGCAGCGCCCGACGGTGATCGTGTTTGCGGCCGACCACGGCGTGGCCGACGCCGGCGTCAGCGCCTATCCGGCCGAGGTCACCGCGCAGATGGTGCAGAACTTCCTGTCTGGCGGCGCGGCGATCAATGTGTTCTCGCGCCAGCACGGCATTGCGCTGGAGATTGTCGACGCGGGCGTGCGCGTGCCGCTGCCGGCGGCACCGGGCCTGGTCAACTGCCGCATTGCCGACGGCACCCGCAACTTCGCCGTCGAACCCGCGATGACGCCGGAGCAGGCCGCCGCGGCGATGACTGCCGGCATGGCGCGCGTGCTGCGCCATGCGCAGCAGGGCTGCAACGTGATCGGCTTCGGCGAGATGGGCATCGCCAATACCTCGGCGGCCGCCTGCCTGATGCAGCGGCTGACCGGCCTGCCGCTGGCAGACTGCATCGGGCGCGGCACCGGGCTGGACGATGCCGGCCTCGCGCGCAAGCGCGAGGTGCTGGAGCGCGCGCTGGCGCTGCATGCCGATGCGCAGGCGCCGCTGGATGTGCTGGCCACCTTCGGCGGCTTCGAGATCGCGATGATGGCAGGCGCCTTCCTGGCCGCCGCCGCGAGCCGCATGGTGATCCTGGTCGATGGCTTTATTGCCACGGCCGCGCTGCTGGTGGCGCAGCGCCTGGACCCCAATGTGCTGCAGTACTGCGTGTTCACGCACTGCTCACATGAGCGCGGCCACCGTGCGCTGCTGGACCAGTTCGGCGCCGCGCCGCTGCTGGCGCTGGACCTGCGCCTGGGCGAGGGCACCGGCGCCGCGCTGGCGTGGCCGTTGCTGGCCTCGGCGGCGGCGTTCCTGAACGAAATGGCGACCTTCAGCGGCGCCGGCGTCAGCACCGCCTCGCCATGAGCGTGCCGTCCGACCCGGTGCCTGCACAAGGCAGCGCCGCCGGCGTGGCCGGCGAGTTGCGCTATTTCCTGACGGCGCTGGGCTACTTCACGCGCGTGCCGCTGCCGGGCTGGCTGGCGCGCTGGGCCGGATTCGAACCGCACTACCTGCACGCCGCCGCGCGCTACTTCCCGCTGGTCGGGCTGCTGGTGGGCGGCGTGGGCGCGCTGGTCACCTGGGGCGCGATGCTGTGGTGGCCGCCCGGCGTGGCCGTGCTGCTGGGCATGGCCGCCACGCTGCTGCTGACCGGCGCCTTCCATGAAGACGGCCTGGCCGATTGCGTCGATGCCTTCGGCGGCGCGTGGCAGCGCGAGGACGTGCTGCGCATCATGCATGACTCGCGCATCGGCGCGTTCGGTGCGATCGCGCTGGTGGTGGCGTTGCTGCTCAAGTGGCAGTTGCTGGTGGCGATCGCGGGGCGCGGCGGGTTGATGGTGCTGCTGGCGGTGATCGTCGCCGCGCACGCCGCCAGCCGCGCGATGGCGGTCAGCTATCTGGCCACGCTGACCTACGTGCGCGCGCAAGGCAAGGCCAAGCCGGTGGCGCAGAAGCTGGCCGGCGCCGGGCTGGCGTTCGCGCTGCTGTGCGGGCTGGTGCCGCTGTGGCTGGTGTCGCCGTGGTTCTGCGCGGCGGCAGTGGTCGCGCTGCTGGGGCTGCGCCTGCTGCTCGGCCGCTACTTCGTGCGCCGCATCGGCGGCTATACCGGCGACTGCCTCGGCATGGCCCAGCAGTGCGCCGAGATCCTGCTCTACCTGGTGGCCGCGGCATGGATGTGGTCCTGATCCGCCATGCGCAGCCGCAGGTGCCGGCGGGCACCTGCTATGGCTGCCTCGACCTGCCGCTGGTGGCGCCGCTGGCGCCCGCGGCGGCGCGGATCGCCGCGGGCCTGCCCACGCCGGATCGCATTGTCGCCAGCCCGCTGGCGCGCGCGCTCGGCACCGCGCAGGCGCTGGTGCAGGCGCTGCCGGGCGGTGCACCGGCCATCGACACCGAACCCCGGCTGCGCGAAATCGATTTCGGCAGCTGGGAGGGCGTCGCCTGGGATTCGATCGACCGCGCCGCGCTCGACCAGTGGGCGGCCGACCTGCTGCACGCGCGCCCGCATGGCGGCGAAGCGCCGGCGCAGGCCATGGCGCGGGTTGCCGGCTGGGCGGGAACGCTTGCCACGGATCGCGCCGAGTGTCTCTGGGTGGTCGGCCATGCCGGCCCGATGCGCATGCTGGCCGCGCACTGGCTGGGCGTGCCGCTGGCGACGACGGTCAACTGGGCGTTGGGCTTCGGGGCTAGTTGTGGCTTCACGCTGGGGCCGGGCGGGGTCCGGCTCGGCTGGTGGAACCGCGCCGCCTGATCAGCGTGCGGGCCGGCGCTTGCGCGCCGTGTCGAGGTCCTTGCAGATCAGCTCGGCGCCTTGCGCCACGCGCGGACCGGCGCGGTTGACCAGGTCGCCGTCGATCACGAACAGGTTGTTGCGCGCCACCGCCGTGACCTGCTTCCAGCGCCGCCACATCTCGAAATCCGGCAGCGGCTGATCCGAGCGCGTGGCGCCCATGCCCGCCGTCAGCATCGCCTCCGGGTTGCCCGCGATCACCGCTTCGACCGACACGGTCGGCACCAGCGGCGTCTCGGCCGCGAACAGGTTGCGCCCGCCGCACAGCGCCAGCATGTCGCTGACCAGGTGCTGGCCGTTGAGGGTCATCAGCGGCTGCTGCCAGACCTGGTAGAACACCGTCACCGGCGGGCGGGCCGCGTAAGTCTTGCGCAGCGTCTCCACCTGCTGGCGGAAGCCGTCGGCAGCGCGCCGCGCGGTGGCTTCGGTGCCCAGCAGCGTGCCGAGCTTCTCCATGTTCTCCGGGATCGCGGCCAGCCTGCGCGGCTCGCTGTAGAACAGCGGGATGCCGAGCGCGCGCAGGCGGTCGGTCTGCTTCTGCGCATTGCCGTGGCGCCAGACCACGATCAGGTCCGGCTTGAGCGCGGCGATGCGCTCCAGGTCCAGCGCCTTGTTGTCGCCCACGCGCGCGATCTCGCGCGCCTGCGGCGGGTAGTCGCTGTAGCTGACCGTGCCGACGATGCGGTCGCCGCCGCCGGCCGCGAAGATCATCTCGGTGACGTGCGGCGCCAGCGAGATCACGCGGCGCGCGGGCTGCGGCAGCGTCACCGTCTGGCCAGCGTCGTCGACGGCAGACACCG
Source organism: Cupriavidus sp. CPT47-8839-RL05A (assembly GCF_058792255.1). NCBI lineage: Bacteria > Pseudomonadati > Pseudomonadota > Betaproteobacteria > Burkholderiales > Burkholderiaceae > Cupriavidus > Cupriavidus sp. CPT47-8839-RL05A. Next base: position 162,202 of record NZ_JBYTEG010000013.1, read on the forward strand.
CGGCGGCGGCAGGCAGGGCTGCCAGCAGCAGCGTGGAAGCGATAACGGGCGTCAGGCGGTTCAGCATGGAATCGGGGAAAGTGGTTCAGGCAGTGACCGCGGCCAGTGCCGCTTCCAGCCGCTGCCAGGCGTGCGGCTGGTCCGGCGGCAGGCCCAGGCGCAGGCTCGGCGGACAGCCGCCGGCGGCGTCGAAGCAGCGGGTCCAGACGCCATGCTGCGCGAGCCCGTGCTGCAGCCGTGCGGCGTCGCCATGCGGCACCCAGCAGAACAGCGGATGCATCACCGGCGCCAGGCCATGGCGGTCCAGCAGCGCGGCCAGCTTCGCCCCGCATGCTTGCAGCCTCGCTCGGTTGGCATCGTGCCAGGCATGGTCGGCCAGGGCGTGCCGCGCGACCTCGCGTGCCGGGCCCGATACGGTCCAGTGGCCCAGGCGCTGGCGCAGCGCGTCGAGCAGTGCCGGCTGCGCCAGCACGAAGCCGCAGCGGATGCCGGCCAGGCCATAGAACTTGCCGATCGAGCGCAGCACCACCAGGCCGGCCTTGCCGCTGTGCGCGGCCACCGAGCCATCGGGCAGGCAGTCGATAAAGGCTTCATCGACCAGCAGCGTGCCGCCGCGCGCCGCCAGCTTCGCATGCCAGCCCAGCAGCGTGGCGGCGGGCAGCACGCGGCCGGTCGGGTTGTTCGGGTTCACGACGACGAGATGGTCGAGTTCGTCGGCGAGCGCCGCCTGCGTGAAAGCCGCTTCATCCAGCGGCGCCACCGCATGGCCCGCGGCAGCGAAGGCCGGCGCGTATTCGCTGTAGCCGAGCGCGGCGATGCCAACGCGGCCCGGGCGCAGCAGACCCGGCAGCGTGCGGATGGCGGCCTGCGAGCCGGCGACGGGCAAGGCCCGCGGCGCGCCGCAGGCCTGCGCGGCCAGCTCGGCCAGTCCGTCGTCATCCTGCGGCAGCCGTTGCCACGCTTGCGCAGGCAGAGTCGGCACCGGATAGCCGTCGGGATTGATGCCGGTGGACAGGTCGAGCCAGTCGCCGGCGGGGCGGCCGTAGCGGCGCACCGCGGCAAGCAGGTCGCCGCCGTGGCGGATCGGGGGCAGGGCGGTGTTCATGCCGGCGTGGCAAGCGCAAGGACGGCCAGCGCGCTGGCGCCTGCCAGCGCGAGCCACAGCCACAAGGTGCGCTCGACCAGCCGCAGGCAGGCCATCACGTGCGCGGCTTGCGGCGCAGGGCCAGCACCCAGCGGCGGGCGTTGCTCGATCTCGCCGTGATAGCGCGCCGGGCCGCCGAGCCGCACGCCCACCGCACCGGCGCCCGCGGCCATCACGGGGCCGGCATTGGGACTCGACCATGCCGGCGCCTGCGTGCGCCAGCAATGCAGCGCCTGCGCGGTGGCGCCGAGCAGCGCATAGGACAGCGCGGTCAGGCGCGCGGGCACGAGGTTGAGCCCGTCGTCGATGCGCGCCGCGGCCCAGCCAAAATACAGCAGCCGCGGCGTGCGGTAGCCCCACATCGCATCGAGCGTATTGGCCAGCCGGAACACGATCACGGCGGGCGCGCCGCCGACCAGGAACCAGAACAGCGCCCCGAAGACCGCGTCGTTGCCGTTCTCCAGCGCCGACTCGCAGGCGGCACGGGCCAGTGCTTCAGCATCGGCATCGGCGGTGTCGCGCGAGACGATGCGCGCGGTCAGCGTGCGCGCGGCGGGCAGGTCTGCGGCGGCGAGGGCGGTGGCGATCGGGGCGATATGCTGGTGCAGGCTGCGCGCGCCGAGTGCCGCGTACAGCGCCACCGCATGCAGCGCCAGGGCGGCAACAGGATGCAGGCTGGCCGCAGCGTCGACCAGCCACCATGCGAGCGCTGCCGGCACCAGCACCAGCACACACCAGCCGGCGAGACCGGCAAGGCGCTGGCGCCAGGGCGCGCCGCGGTGCGGCGCAGGGTTGAGCCGCCGCTCAAGTGCGGCAGCGATGCGGCCGAAGCCCACCAGCGGATGCCAGCGGCGCGGCTCGCCCAGCCAACGGTCCAGCACCACGCCCGTCAGTGCCGCTGCCACGCATGCCGGCCAGGCCAGCATCAGCATGTGGGATCGGCGCCTTTCACCGCAACCGGAATGCCTGCCACCATCAGCCGCACGCAGTCGGCGGCGGCGGCCAGCTTCTGGTTCAGGCGGCCCAGTTCATCGACATAGAAGCGGGTGATGGCGCCCATCGGGATCACGCCGAAGCCGATCTCGTTCGAGACCAGGATCACATGGCCCGGCAGCGTGGGCAGCGCGGTGAGCAGCGCTTCGATTTCCTCGGTGAAGGCATCCGGCGGCGTGATCACGCCATGCTCAGGGTACGCGCGGCCGTCGGGGAAGATCAGATTGTTCATCCACAGCGTCATGCAATCCACCAGGATGCAGCCGTCGTGGCGCGCGTTGGCGTAGAGCGCATCGGCCAGGTGCACCGGTTCTTCCACCAGGCGCCAGTCGGCGGGGCGGCGGGCGCGGTGCAGGGCGATGCGGACCTCCAGCTCCTGGTCGGCGTGCGCCGGGTCCTGGTGCGCGGTGGCGATGTAGGTGACCGGGCCGCCGGTGATGGTGGCATGGTCGGTGGCGAGCTGTTCGGCGTAATGGCTCTTGCCGGAACGCGCGCCGCCCAGCACCAGGGTGAGCTGGCGGTTACCGTGTCCGCCGGCGGCACGCGGCTGGCTGGCGGTGTCGGGGGCGGAGGCGGGTGCGATGGCCGGGGTTTCCATCCGCGTATTGTAGCCGCCGCATCCGGGCATCGCACGGGGAGGTGTTGCAGGCACCGGTGCGATAATCCGCCAATGCAGACCGACTCCTCGCAATCCCTGCCGCCGGGTGCCCTGCGCGGCACGCTGATGGTCCAGGGCACGACTTCCGATGCCGGCAAGAGCACCATCGTGGCCGGCCTGTGCCGGGTGCTGGCGCGTGCCGGCACGCACGTGGTGCCATTCAAGCCGCAGAACATGGCGCTGAACAGCGCGGTCACCGCCGACGGCGGCGAGATCGGCCGCGCGCAAGCGCTGCAGGCACAGGCCGCGCGGCTGGCACCGCATACCGACATGAACCCGGTGCTGCTCAAGCCCAGCAGCGACACCGGCGCGCAGGTGATCATCCACGGCCGCGCGCGGCTGGACCTGGATGCGCGCGCCTACCATGCCTACAAGCCCGAGGCGATGAAGGCCGTGCTGGCTTCGCACACGCGCCTGGCGCAGGCCTATGAGGTGGTGCTGGTGGAGGGCGCCGGCAGCCCGGCCGAGGTCAACCTGCGCGAGCGCGACATCGCCAACATGGGCTTTGCCGAGCGCGTCGACTGCCCGGTGGTGCTGGTGGCGGACATCGACCGCGGCGGCGTATTTGCGCACCTGGTCGGCACGCTCGACTGCCTGTCCGACAGCGAACGCGCGCGCGTGACCGGCTTCATCATCAACCGCTTCCGCGGCGATATCGGCCTGCTGGAGCCGGGACTGGACTGGCTGGTGGCGCGCACCGGCAAGCCGGTATTCGGCGTGCTGCCCTACCTGCACGGCCTGCATCTCGATGCCGAGGACGCCATAATCGGCGCGCAAGCGGACAAGGCCGGCACGCCGGCGCAGCGCCTGCGCGTGATCGTGCCGGTGCTGCCGCGCATCGCCAACCATACCGACTTCGACGCGCTGCGCGCGCACCCGCAGGTGGACCTGCAGTTCGTCGGGCCCGGCATGCCGATCCCGCCCGCGGACCTGGTGGTGCTGCCCGGCAGCAAGAACGTGCGCGGCGACCTGGACTTCATCCGCGTCAATGGCTGGGACGCGGCGCTGGCCCGGCACCTGCGCTACGGCGGCAAGCTGATCGGGATCTGCGGCGGCATGCAGATGCTGGGGCGGCAGGTGCACGATCCCGATGGCCGCGAAGGCCCGGCCGGCAGCAGCGCCGGGCTGGGCTGGCTGGACTTCGAGACCACGCTGGCCGCAGAGAAGCAACTGCGCCAGGTCGGCGGCCGGCTGGCGCTGGATCAGGCCGATGCGCCGGTGCGCGGCTACGAGATCCACCTTGGCGTCACCACGGGCGCGGGGCTGGAGCAGCCGGCCCTGTGGCTCGAGCGCGGCGACGGCACGGTGCGGCCCGACGGCGCGCGCTCGGCCGACGGCCAGGTGCTGGCCACCTATGTCCACGGCCTGTTCGACGAGCCTGCCGGTTGCCAGGCGCTGCTGCGCTGGGCCGGGCTCGACGGCGCCCAGGCGGTGGACCTCGATGCATTGCGCGAAGCATCGATCGAGCGGCTTGCCGACACCATGACCGCGCACCTGGACCTGGAAGCGATGCTGGCGCCGCTGCGGCGCTGACGCACGCGGCACGGCCGCCTGGCAGGGCCCTGCTAGAATCGCGAATCTTTCGCATTTGCATTCTGCGTGGAGGTGGCTTGTGCGCCATATTCCACGCAGGCAGCGTCCGCTCAACGTACTTCAGCCCCCACATGGTCACCGGCCGCCTGCGCGTCGTCCTCGTCAAACTGCACCTGTATATCGGCCTGAGCCTTGGCCTGCTGTTCGTCCTGTTTGGGCTGACCGGCATGACCATCGCCTGGCGCGAAGAACTGGATGCCTGGCTCAACCCTGACCTGCTGGTGGCGTCCGCGCCGATGACGCAGCCGGTGTCGCCGGCCACGGTCCAGGCAGTGACCGAGCGGCTGGCCGCGCCCCCCTACGGCAAGCCCAACCTGCTGATGCTGCCGGTCCATGCCGACGGCGTCTTTATCGCCTGGTATCCGGTCAAGGGGCCCGACGGCGTGGTGCCGGGCCGCTCGCGCCAGGTGATGGTCGATCCGGTCACGCTTGCGGTGAAGGGCGAACGCGTCTGGGGCGAGGCGGGCCTGTCGCGCCGGCTGCTGCTGCCGACGCTGTTCCACCTGCATCGCTACCTGCTGTCGGGCGACACCGGCAAGACCATCACCGGCATCGCCGGCATGCTGCTGTTGCTGACCACGCTGGTGGGCGTGGCGGTGTGGTGGCCCAAGATGAAGCTGCGCTCGGTGGTGCAGGCGTTCCGCATCACCCATGGCGGATCATGGTCGCGCTTCAACTATTCGCTGCATCGCGCCGGCGGCATCCTGGCCGCGCCGGTGCTGGCCACCATCGCCTTTTCGGGCTGGTACCTGAACCTGCCGAAGTGGGTGACACCGATGGTGGCCGGCGTGATGACCGTGACGCCGCCGGTGAAGCACGTCTCGGCACCGGCGCCGGCCGGGGCCCGGCCGCTGGGCGCGGGCGAGATCATGGCGGCGGCGCAGGCCCAGTACCCGCAAGCGCAGGTGACCCGCATCAGCTTCCCGCGCAAGCCGGGCGATGCGTTCGAGATCCGGCTGCGCCAGCCCGGCGAGGTGCGCAAGGATACCGGTGCGACGCGGCTGTGGCTCGATGCCTGGAGCGGCAAGCCGCTGGGCGTGCGTGATCCGCAGCAGGCGCCGGCGGGGGACACGTTGCTGAACTGGCTGTTCCCGCTGCATACCGGCGAGGCCTTCGGGCTGCCGGGGCGGATCTTCATCACGCTGTTCGGGCTGGCGCCGCTGGCGTTTGCCGTGACCGGCGTGCTGATCTGGTGGAAGCGGCGGCGGGGACACCAGCGGCATGTGGTGAAGGCCGCACAGCGATCCGGCATGCGCCGGGCATGAAAAAAGCAGGCCGCCGGCCTGCTTTTTTTGTCTGGCGCGGCGCCGCCGCTCAGATTTCCAGGTTGTCGATCAGCCGGGTCGCGCCCAGCTTGGCGGCAGTCAGGATCACCAGCGGCTCGCCGGCGAGAAATTCCTCGCGCGTCGGCGCCTGCAGGTCGACGCGCTTGCGGATCGACACGTAGTCCGGCTTCCAGCCGCGCCTGGCCAGCGATTCCTTCGCATTCGCCTCGACCGCAAGCAGGTCGGCGGAAGCGCGGTCGCTGCCCAGCACGGTGTCGCGCACGTCATGCAGCGTGCGGTACAGCACCGGCGCCTCGGCGCGTTCGTCGGGGGTCAGGTAGCGGTTGCGCGACGACAGCGCCAGGCCGTCTTCGGCTCGGATGGTCTCGGCGGGGATGATGTCGATCGGCAGGGCAAACTGCTGCACCATGCGGCGCACGATCATCAACTGCTGGTAGTCCTTCTTGCCGAACACCGCCACGCGCGGCTGCGCGCACGAGAACAGCTTCATCACCACCGTGCACACGCCCTTGAAGAAGCCGGGGCGGAACTCGCCTTCCAGGATGTCACCCAGGTCATGCGGCGGCTCGACGCGGTATTCCTGCGGTTCGGGGTACATATCGCGCTCGGACGGCGCGAACAGCACGTAGACGCCTTCCTTCTGCAGTTTTTCGATATCGTCCTGCAGCGTGCGCGGGTACTTGTCGAAATCCTCGTTCGGGCCGAACTGCAGGCGGTTCACAAAGATCGATGCCACCACCGGGTCGCCGTGCTGGCGCGCCAGGCGCATCAGCGACAGGTGGCCTTCGTGCAGGTTGCCCATGGTGGGGACGAAGGCAGCGCGGTTCTGGCCGCGCAGTTGGTCGCGCAGCTCTTGGATGGAGGAAATGACTTTCATCTGCCTTGGTGTGCTGGTCGTGGTAGGTGTGACCCGGGCGCCGGTCCGTCGAGGGGCGGCACATGGACTACCGGTCTCGGCCTTCTGTCGGGCGCGGGGCCTTCTGGCACTTGCCTGCGGGGCCTGCACCGTGGGCCATTTGGCCGGCTGTCGGCGGATTGTAGAACATGTTGGGACGGGGCCGGACCCCGCAGCGCGGGTGGGTCAGGTCGGGCTGTACGCCAATCGCACATAAATTGGTGCGAACGGTTCGGCCTGGGTGATCTCCACCAGCGCTTCGCGCGACAGCTCCAGCATGGCGATAAAGTTCACCACCACCACCGGCACGCCCTTGCCGGAGCGCACCGCGTCCTCGAACAGCTCGGAGAATTCCATGAAGCGCGCGTGCTGCAAGCGGCGCAGGATCTGGCTCATGTGCTCGCGCACCGACAGTTCCTCGCGCGAGATCTTGTGGTGCTGGTTGAGCTTGGCGCGCTTGAGCACATCGGCCCAGGCGGCCTGCAGGTCGATCGTCTCCACTTCCGGGAAGCGCGGCGCCAGGCTCTGCTCGATATACACCTGCGAGCGCAGGAAGTCGCGGCCCAGCTGCGGCACCGTGTCCAGGCGCTGCGCGGCCAGCTTCATCTGCTCGTATTCCAGCAGGCGGCGCACCAGCTCGGCGCGCGGGTCCTCGGCCTCATCGTCGCTGTCGGCCTTCTTGACCGGCAGCAGCATGCGCGACTTGATCTCGATCAGCATGGCCGCCATCAGCAGGTATTCGGCGGCCAGCTCGAGGTTGGTCTTGCGGATCTGCTCGATGTAGGACAGGTACTGCCGGGTGACCTGCGACATCGGGATGTCGAGGACATTGAAGTTCTGCTTGCGGATCAGGTACAGCAGCAGGTCCAGCGGGCCCTCGAAGGCTTCCAGGAAGATCTCGAGCGCATCCGGCGGGATGTACAGGTCCTGCGGCAGCTTGAACAGCGGCTCGCCGTACAGGCGCGCGAAGGCCATCCCGTCGACCATGTCGGCGGGGCCGGCTGCAACGGCCGGGGCCACGGCAGGCAGCTCGACGGGCAGTGGCAGCTTGTCCTGGTCGCCTGCGCTCATGGGCGGCGTGCGCTCGCGGGGGCGGCGGGAATCAGTTGTCCTGCGCGTAGACGTATGGCTTCTGCGCCACGCGCGAAGCTTCGGCGCGGGCGCGCTCTTCCAGGTCGATCGGCGACTTGTCCCACAGCAGGGCACGGCCGTCGCGCTGTTCGGCCTCCAGCGTCGGGCGCTCTTGCTTGAGCTGCTTCAGGAACTGGGTGATATCGGATTCGTAGATGGCCATGTTCAACCGTGATGCGCCCGCGCGGGCGCCAGATAGGTACAGTGGGCCACGATTTTACAGTATCGGCCCCCCGGGATGCATCCAGGCCGGGTGCAAGGCGCCGGAAAGTTCCGGGCACAAGGCCGGGTGTGGTCAAATACCGACTTTGTATGTGTGGACAATCGGCGATGCCGCAAGACACCGCTATTACCGCTGACTCTGCTGGCCGCGCGCGCGTGGCCGTTCGCTTACTGGCCGCGCTGGGCGCGGTGCTGGCGCTGGCGGCCGCCCCGGCGCGCGCCGCCTACAAGGTCGAAGTCGAGGCGCCCAAGCCGATCCGCGAGATGCTGGAAGAGCATCTGGACCTGGCACGCTACCAGGACCGCGCCGACCTTTCGCCGGACCAGCTCGACTATATGATCGAGACCGTCGGCGAGCAGGTGCGGGCGTTCACCTCAACCGAGGGCTACTTCGACCCGACCACCACCACCCGCGTGGAAGGCGAGGGCGACAAGCGCGTGGTCCACGTGATGGTCGACCCCGGCGCGCGCACGCTGATCCGCAATGTCGACGTCCAGGTGACGGGCCCGGCGGCCACGCGCTCGCCCGAACAGGTGGCCGAGCTGCAGGCCAAGTGGGGACTGCCGGTGGGCGAGCCGTTCCGGCAGGGTGACTGGGACAAGGCCAAGGAGGACGCGCTGGTCACGCTGCAGAGCCACAACTACTACGGCGCGCGCCTGGCCGCGTCGCAGGCGCGCGTGGAGCCGGACGACCAGCGCGCGGACCTGTCCGCGCATTACGCCAGCGGCCCGGCCTACCTGCTGGGGCCGCTGAAGGTGACCGGCACGCGCCGCTATCCGGAACAGATCATCTACAACGTCAACCCGCTGAACGAGGGCGAGCCGTACCGCGTGGAGCGGCTGCTCGAGCTGCAGCGCGCGATCCAGAACCAGCCGTACTTCTCCAACGTGCAGGTCGACCTGGAACCGCCCCCGGACGCCGACAAGGCGGCAGACGGCGTGGTGACCGCGCCGGTCTCGGTGCGCGTGCGCGAATATCCGGCGCACCGGCTCAACAGCGGCGTGGGCTTTACCACCGACACCGGCGCGCAGGTCGAAGGCCGCTATTCGTACTACAACCTGTTCAACCGCGCCTGGACCTTCGACTCGCAGGCGCGGCTGGAGCAGAAGCGCTCCTATCTGTTCGCCGAGGCCGCGATGCCGCCGGACCGGGGCAACTACCGCAACAGCGTGTACAGCAGCTACGAGCGCACCATCGACATCGAGAACACCGACACTACCAGCCTGCGCGCGGGCCTGAAGCGCTCGCGCTCGCGCGAGAAGTACGATGTGACGACGTCGCTGGATTTCTACTACGACAAGCTGCTGCCGGATGGCCAGGCCAGCCAGATCAGCAAGGCACTGGTGCCGGCCTTTGCCTGGACGCGGCGCGACGTCGACAATCCGGTGTTCCCGCGCCGCGGCAACGTCATCAGCACCCAGATCGGGGTGGCCGCCAGGGGTTTCCTCAGCGATGCCACCTTCCTGCGGCTGTACGGCCGTATCCGCCAGTACATACCGGTGGGCAAGCGCGACCTGGTGGTGGCACGGCTGGAACTCGGTGCCGACCTGACCGGCGACAGTTCCAGCCAGATCCCGGCCACGCTGCGCTTCCGCGCCGGCGGCACCGATTCGATTCGCGGCTACACCTACCAGTCGATCGGCACGCCCAGCGGCTCCAGCATCTTGCCGGCCAAGTACCTGGGCACCGGCAGCCTGGAGTACCAGTACTGGTTCAAGCCGGACTGGGGCGTGGCGGTGTTCTGGGATCTCGGCACCGCCGCCGACAACCTGCGCGGCGTGACCATCTACAACGGCGTGGGCGTCGGCGTGCGCTGGCGCACGCCGGTGGGCCCGCTGCAGCTGGACGTGGGCTACGGCATCCAGGAGCAGCAGTTCCGCCCGCATATCTCGCTGGGGGTGGCGTTCTGATGCGGCACCCTCGTCTTTCACGCCTGACCCGGACGCCGGCATGAGCGCCCACGATCTGCCTTCGGTGCCCGGCAGCGATTCGGCCCGGACTCCGACCCCGCCCGCGCCGCGCAGGCGGCGGCGGTTGTGGCGCGTGCTGGCCTGGCTGGCCGGCATCCTGCTGCTGCTGATGGTGGCGCTGGCGGCGGCGGGCGTGGCGGCGCTGCGCACCGAGACCGGCACCCGCCACCTGTGGACGCTGGCCACGCGGCTGTCGGCCGGCATGCTCAGCGGCCGCCTGGAAGGCGGCACCGTGGCGCACGGCCTGCGCCTGCGCGACGTGGTGTTCGCCAGCGGCCAGACGCGCGTGGCGGTGGACCGCGTGGATGGCAACTGGGTGCTCGGCTGGCAGGCACGGCACCTGCACGTGCAGTGGCTGCGCATCGGCAAGGCCGAAGTGAGGCTCGGCCCGTCCGAGCCGAGCACCGAGCCGATGCAGAAGCCCACCTCGCTCGAACTGCCGCTGGCCATCGATGTCGATTCGCTGACGCTTGAGCGGCTGTCGCTGCTGCAGGGCACGGCGCCCGCGGCCGAGCCGATGGTGTTCAGCAACCTGGCCGGCGCGCTGCACAGCGACGGCCAGCGCCACCGCGTCAGCGTGGACAAGCTGGAAACACCGTACGGCAAGCTGGCGGCCAACGCCCAGGTGGGCGCACGCGCGCCGTTTGCGCTCAGCGCCGAAGCCTTGCTGGAGAGCAGCTGGCAGGATGAGTCCTTTGCCGTCAACGCCACCGCCAAGGGCAACCTGGACGCGCTGCGCGCCGAACTGCAGGCCAGCGGCGACCGCATCCACCTGCGCGCCGGCGTCGACCTGATGCCGTTCGGCAAGGTGCCGTTCACGCACCTGCTGGTCGATGGCGATCGCATCAACCCGCGCCTGTTCAGCCCGTCGGCGCCCCAGGCCAACCTGACCGTGCATGCCGAACTGCGGCCGGTGGGCGGCGTGGCGGCATCGGCGCCGCCGGCGGCATCGGGGGTCTCCGCATCCGCCCCTGCCGCTGCGCCTGCGCCCGCACCGCTGGCTGTCGCCGGCGACATCGAGATCCGCAACCTGGAAGCCGGTCCGCTGGACAAGGAGCGACTGCCGGTGCAGTCGGTGCGCGCCCATGTCGAGCTGAGCGAGATGGCACAGGCCGTCTCGGACCTGCGCGTGGCGCTGGCCGGCAAGGCCGAGATCTCCGGCGGCGGTTCGCTGCGCGGCGGCCGGGGCGGTTTCGACCTGGACGTGCGCAGGCTGGACCCGGCCGCGCTGCATGGCTCGCTGACCAGCGCCAGCCTGTCCGGCCCGGTGGTGGTGCGGATGGAGCCGGGCCGGCAAAGCGTGGCGCTGGACCTGTCGGGCGGGCCGCTCAAGCTTTTCGCCGATGCCAGCATCGATGCCGAGGCGCTCACGCTGGCCACGCTGCGCGCCGCGGTGGGCCCGGGTCTGCTGACCGCGGAAGGCAAGCTCGGCCTGAAGGACAAGCAGCCGTTCAGCTTCAAGGGCAAGCTGGCCTCGTTCGATCCCTCGCGCCTGGCCAAGGTTGCCGCCGGCCGCATCAATGCGGACTTCACCACGACCGGCGAGATCGCGCCCGAGCTTGGCGTGGCGCTGGATTTCGCCGTGCATGAGAGCGAATACGCGGGCCTGCCGATGACCGGCGGCGGCAAGGTGCGCCTGGCGGGCGAGCGGCTCTTGCCGAGCGAGGCTTCGCTCAGCATGGCCGGCAACCAGGCCAACCTGCGCGGCAGCTTCGGCGCGCGCGGCGATGCGCTCAAGCTGGCGGTCGATGCGCCGCAGCTGGAGCGGCTCAAGTTTGGCGTGGCCGGCAAGCTCAAGCTCGACGCCACCATCACCGGCACGCTGAAGAAACCCGAAGTGGTGGCCGACTACAACGCGCAGGCGCTGGAAGTGGGCCCGCACAAGGTGGCCAGCGCCAGCGGCCGCGCCGAGGTGCGTGGCGGCCTGGACGGCCCGCTCTCGGTGCAGCTGGCCGCGCGCGACTACCGTGGCCCGCAGGCCAGCCTGAGCACGCTCGACGCCACGCTCAACGGCACCCAGGCCAACCATACCTTCGACGTCAAGGCGGCCGGCAGCCTGAACAAGCGGCCATTGCAGCTGGCGCTGGCGGGGCAGGGCGCGTGGAAGGGCAAGGACGGCTGGAACGGCACCATCCGCACGCTGGAAGAGCGCGGCACCGTCAACCTGCGCCTGGCCGCGCCGACGCAGCTGCTGGTGGCCGACCAGCGCGTGCGCCTGGGCGCAGCGCGCCTGCTGCTGGACCGCGCCACCCTGACCATCGACAGCCTGGACTGGGACCACGGCCGCATCCGCAGCGCGGGCAGCCTGGACGGCCTGCAGGTGGGCCATGTGCTGGAGCTGATGGAAACCATCACCGGCGAGAAGCCGCCGGTGCGCTCCGACCTGGTCATCGACGGCCGCTGGAACCTGGCGCTGGCCGAGACCGCGACCGGCTTTGCCGAACTGCGCCGGCGCAGCGGCGACCTCTCGGTCAACGCCGGCCGGGGCTTCACCACGCTCGGCCTGGGCGAGACCAGCCTGCGCGCCGACGCCGGCGGCAACCGCATCGCGCTGCGCGGCGGCATGGTGTCGGGCCGCATCGGCAAGGTGGTGGTGGACGCCTCCGCCGGACTGGTGCAGGAGCAGGGGCTACAGACCGTGGGCCCGGCCTCGACCCTGGGCGGCACGGTCACCGTCGACGTGCCGCGGCTGAAATCGCTGGAAGCGCTGACCGGCCCGCAGTACGCCTTCGACGGCAAACTGGCCGCGGCGATGCGCCTGGCCGGCACGATCGGCGCGCCGCTGCTGACCGGCACCGTCGACGGCGACAACCTCGCCGTCACGCTGTACGACCTGGGCCTGCGCCTGACCGACGGCACCGTGCGCGTGGTGCTGGACCAGAACACGGTCGAGCTCAAGCACGTGGAATTCCACGGCGGCGACGGCAAGATCACCGCCACCGGCAACGTCAAGCTGGGCGAGGCCGATCCCAACCTGACCGGCAAGATCGTCGCCGACAAGCTGCAGCTGTTCGCCAGCCCCGAGCGCACGCTGGTGGTCTCGGGCGATGCCACCATCGCCAACGAGAACAAGCAGGTCGTGATCCGCGGCAAGATCCATGTCGACCGCGGCCTGTTCGACCTGCCCAAGGCCGGCGCGCCGGTGCTGGGCGACGATGTGGTGGTGATCCGGCGCAAGGACCAGCGTGCCGTGAAGACTGCCGCCACGCAGGCGCCGGAGACCAAGCCGGCAAGCAAGTTCAGCCCGGTGATCGACCTGACCGTGGACCTGGGCAACAACTTCCGCTTCCGGGGCGCGGGCGCGGACCTGTTGCTGGCCGGCCAGATGGGTGTCAAGAGCGAACCCCTGGCACCGATGAAGGCCACCGGCACGGTGCGCGTGACCGACGGCACTTATGAAGCCTTCGGGCGCAAGCTCGACATCGAGCGCGGCATCATCAACTTCAACGGCCCGATCGACAACCCGAACATGAACATCCGCGCCATGCGCCGCAACCAGGAAGTGGAGGCGGGCGTGGAGGTGACCGGCACGGTGCGGCTGCCGCGCGTGCGGCTGGTGTCGGAACCCAATGTGCCGGATGAGGATAAGCTCTCGTGGCTGATGTTCGGCTACGGCGCCGAAAGCGCCGGTGCCGGCCAGCAGCGCCAGCTGGGTGGTGCCGCGCTGGGCGGCGCGGCGCTGGGCATGATCGGCGGCAAGGCCGGCAAGGGCATCGTGCAGCATTTCGGCATCGACGAATTCTCGATCGGGCCCAGCACCGCGGGTCTCAATGACCAGCAGGTGGTCAGCATGGGCAAGGCCATTACCGAGCGTATGTCGGTAGGCTATGAGCAGAGCCTGACATCGGCCTCGAACGTGGTGAAGCTGACCTGGCAGTTTTCACGGCGCTGGTCGCTGATTGCCAAGGGCGGGTCCATCAACGGTTTGTCGGTCTTGTTCAACCGCCGCTTCGACAGCTGGGCGAACCTGTTCAGCGGGACCTCGGGTCGCAGCGACACCAGAAGGAGCCAGCAGGATGAGAGCCAGCCAACCAGTCCCGACAGCGCGGCACAGGCAGCCTCGGCAGCCATCGCCGAGCCCGTGCGCCGCTGACGGACGCCCCGCAACTTTCGCGTCGCCGCGACGCCTTGCCGCCATGGGACTCTTTGCCTCTTTGCTTGCGTTGTTCGGCTGCGACCAGCAGAAGGTCGATGAAGCCATGAAGAAGGCGGGCGACACCGCCCGCAACACCTGGAACGCGATCAAGCCCGACAGCGAGCTGTTCAAGGGCATCGTTCCCGGCCAGTCCACCGAGGAAGACCTGCGGCGCCAGGCCGGCAAGCCGGAGATCGTCTGGGAAGAAGCGGACGGCGGGCGCCGGCTTGAATACCCGCGCGGCCCGGAGGGCACTACCACCTGGATGGTCACCATCAGCGCCGATGGCAAGGTCGCGAAGATCGAGCAGGTGCTGTCAGCCGAGAACTTCGCCCGCGTGCGCGCCGGCATGAGCAAGGACGACATCCGCCGCTTGCTGGGCAAGCCCACCAAGGTGGAGGCGTTTGCGCTGAAGAAGGAAGAGGTATGGGGCTACCGCTGGATGGAAACCTCCACCGACAAGGCCTTCTTCAACGTGCATTTCAACAGCGACGGCACCGTCACCACGACCTCGCGCAGCGACGATCCGTCGAAGATGCAGGGCGGCTGACGCGCGCCCCGGTCGTCAGTGGAGCAGGTGGCAGGCGGCCACGTGCGCCGGCGCGGCTGAGCCGGCGGCCGGGTCCAGCCGCAGCACGCGGGGGATCTCGGTGGCGCAGGCCGGCACCGCGCGCGGGCAGCGCGGATGGAACTTGCAGCCCGCTGGCGGGTTCAGCGCCGAGCCGATATCGCCCAGGATCAGCCCCTCGGCCGGCTGGTGGTCGGGGTCGGGCCGCGGCGCCGAGCCCAGCAATGCCTGCGTGTAGGGGTGGCGCGGGGTGCTGAACACCGCCGCGCTGGGCCCGCTTTCGGCCATATTGCCCAGGTACATCACGCCCACCGCCGAGCTGAAGTGCTCCACCAGCGCCAGGTCATGGGCGATCACCACATAGGCCAGGCCGAAGCTGCGCTGGATATCGGACAGCAGGTTGACGATCTGCGCCCGGATCGAGACATCCAGCGCCGAGGTGGGCTCGTCCAGCACGATCAGCCGCGGCTGCAGCGCCAGCGCGCGCGCCACGGCAATGCGCTGGCGCTGGCCGCCGCTGAACTCGTGCGGGTACAGGTCGAGCGCGCCGGGCGGCAGGCCGACGATCTCCAGCAGCTCCAGCAGCCGGCGGCGCAGCGCGGCGCGGTCGCCGCCCTGGCCGTGCGCAAGCAGCGGCTCGGCCAGCAGCATGCCCACTTTCAGGCGCGGATTGAGCGACGAGGACGGATCCTGGAACACCGCCTGCACCTGGCGCCGGTAGCCCAGCACGCCCTTGCGGTCCAGCGCCAGCACGTCCTGGCCGTCGAAGCGGATGGTGCCGGCGCTGGGGCGCTCAAGCAGC
The DNA here is from genome assembly GCF_058792255.1 of Cupriavidus sp. CPT47-8839-RL05A. Lineage (NCBI taxonomy): Bacteria > Pseudomonadati > Pseudomonadota > Betaproteobacteria > Burkholderiales > Burkholderiaceae > Cupriavidus > Cupriavidus sp. CPT47-8839-RL05A. The sequence goes on from NZ_JBYTEG010000013.1 coordinate 177,600, forward strand.
AGCAGCTGCCTGGCGATGGTGGTCTTGCCGCAGCCGGACTCGCCCACCAGCGCATAGGTCTGGCCGGCATCCACGGCAAAGCTGACGCCGTCGACGGCGCGCACGGTGCCGCCGCCGCGCGCGGGGAAATGCTTCTTCAGGTTTTCGACTTCGAGCAGCATGGCCGCCTCCTGGGTTCTCAGCCGGCCGACGCCAGCCAGCAACTGACCTTGTGGCCCGATTCAAGTTCGATCTCGGGGGGATAGGCGTCATCGCACAGCGGCTTGCGGTGCGGGCAGCGCGCCGCGAAGCGACAGCCGTGCGGCGGGTCGATCAGGCTGGGCGGGCTGCCCTGGATGGCGTAGAGCCGCTCGCGCTTTTCGCCGAAGTGGGGAATGGCCTGGAGCAGGGCCTGCGTGTAGGGATGGGCGGGGCGCTGGTACAGTGTGCGCACATCGCCGGTCTCGACAATGCGCCCGGCGTACATCACCGCGACCCGGTGGCAGATGCTGGCTGCCACGCCCAGGTCGTGCGTGATCAGGATGATGCCGACACCGGTCTGCGCCTGGATCTTGCGGAACAGCGCCATGATCTGCACCTGGATGGTCACGTCCAGTGCCGAGGTGGGCTCGTCCGCCACCAGCAGGCGCGGCGCGCTGGCGATGGCCATGCCGGTCACCACGCGCTGGCGCATGCCGCCGCTGAACTGGTGCGGATAATCGTCCAGCCGCGTCTCGGGCGAGGGGATGCGCACGCTGTCCAGCACCTGCACCACCTGGCGCCGGCGCGCCTCGCGGCTGTCGGCGCGGCCGTGGTAGCGCAGCGGTGCGCCGACCTGGTCGCCCACCGTGAAGACCGGGTTCAGCGAGGTCAGCGGATCCTGCGAGATCATCGCGATCTTGCGGCCGCGGTACTGCGTGCTCATGGTCTTCTCGGGCAGCTGCAGCAGGTCAACGCCATCGAGCAGCACCTTGCCGCCCAGTTGCACGCCGCCCTGGCGCGGCAGCAGGCGCAGGATCGACAGGATGGTCATGGACTTGCCGGAGCCGGATTCGCCCACCACGCCCAGGGTCTCGCCCTCATGCACGTGCAGGTCGACCCCGTCCACGGCGCGCACCGTGCCGCGGCGCAGTCCTAGGTGCGTGGTCAGCCCCTGCACCGACAGCATGGGCGCGCCGCGGGGGGAGCCCCCGGCGGCGGGCGAGGGCGACGGGCATTGCGTCACGTGCGGATCGGGGCCGGTCATAGCTGCCTCCTTTTCGGGTCGAAGTGGTCGCGCAGCCAGTCGCCCAGCAGGTTGGACGCCAGGCAGGTGGCCATGATGGCCAGTCCGGGCATGGTGATGGCCCACCATGCGTTGGTGATGTAGTTGCGCGCATCGGCCAGCATCAGCCCCCACGACACATCGGGTTGCTGGATGCCCAGCCCGAGAAAGCTGAGCGAGGCCTCGAAGATGATCACCTGGCCCACCTGCAGCGTGGCCAGCACCAGCAGGGTGTTGAGCAGGTTGGGCAGCAGGTGGCGGCGGAAGATGGTGAGCGTGCCGCAGCCGGCCACGCGCGCCAGCGCCACGTAGTCGCGCTGCTTGAGCGACATCACCTCGCCGCGCACGATGCGCGCGTACCAGGTCCAGTAGGTCACCACGATCACCAGCACCACGGTGTTGAAGCCCGGGCCCAGCACCGCGGCCAGCACCAGCGCCAGCGCCAGCGCGGGGATCGACATCTGGATATCGACCAGCCGCATGATGAGCGCGTCCAGGCGTCCGCCGAAGTAGCCGGCCAGCATGCCGGCGGCGGTGCCGATGCCGCCCGAGATCAGGATCGCGTACAGCGCGACCACCAGCGAGATGCGCGTGCCGGCCATGATGCGCGAGAGCAGGTCGCGCCCCATGTTGTCGGTGCCCAGCGGATAGGCCCAGCTGCCGCCCGCCAGCCAGGCCGGCGGCTGGAAGGCCAGGCCGAGGTCGAGGCCGTTGGGGTCGTGCGGCAGCAGCGCCTCGCCGCCGACGGCGCAGACCAGCAGCACGGGGAAGATTGCCAGCGCAAACCAGGGCAGGCCACCCAGGTCACGCCGCTGGCGCTTGCGGGCCGGCGCCGCCGTGGCGCTGGCAGGAGGAACGGCGATCTCAGGCATGGCGGATCCTCGGGTCGATCAGGCCGTAGCTCAGGTCGACCAGCAGGTTGGACAGCACGAACAGCACGGAGGTGAGCATCACGCCCGCCTGCACCACGGGAAAATCGCGCGCGAACACGGCCTCGACCACGGTGCGGCCGACGCCTGGCCAGGCGAAGATGACTTCGACCACGAAGGCGCCGCCCAGCATCGCCGCGAAGTACACACCGAGGATGGTCACCAGCGGAATCGCCGCATTGCGCAGCGCGTACTTCCAGATCAGCATGTGCTCGGGCAGGCCCATGGCGCGGCCCATGCGGATGTAGTCGCTGTCCAGCACATCCAGCATGGCCGAGCGCACCACGCGGGTCTGCGCGGCCACCGGATACCAGCCCAGCGCAATCGCGGGCAGCACCAGGCTGTTCCACGATTCGCGCCCGAACGCGGGCAGCCAGTTCAGCTGCACCGCGAAGAACAGGATCAGCAGCAGCCCGACCCAGAAGTTGGGCATGGCCTGGCCGAGCATGGCGAAGACCTTGGCAAAGCGGTCGAACCAGGAGCCGCGGTAGACCGCCGACAGCACGCCGAACGGCACCGCCATCGCAATCGAGAAGCCCAGCGCGGCCAGCGCCAGCTCCACCGTGGCCGGCAGCCGCTCCAGGATCAGGCCGAGGGCCGGTTCCTGCCAGCGGTAGGAGTTGCCGAAGTCGCCGGTGACGGCATGGCCGAGGAAGACCAGATACTGCGCCACCAGGGGCTGGTCCAGGCCGAGATGGCGGCGCGTTGCCTCGATCACCTGCGGCGGCGCGTCGGCCGGCAGCAGCAAGGCAAGCGGGTCGCCGGACAGGCGCGAGATCAGGAAGATGATCACGCTCGCGCCAAGGATGCTGATCAGGCCGTGCAGCAGGCGTTTTGCAATAGGCATGACAGGCTCCGTCGGAGATTCGTCAGCGGGGATGCCGCGTCCGGCACGGGCGCCGGGCGCGGCGGCGGATCAGCGCTGCTTCCAGCTGACTTCCTGGAATGAGCGCCAGTAGTCGCGGATGGGCCAGGGCACGTAGTCGATCTTGTTGTCGCGCCAGGCAAAGGTCACCAGCGGCCGGTAGGTCGGCAGGCCGCCCAGCACGCGCTCCTGCTTGAGCCGCGCGATCTGGCGCAGCAGCGCGGTGCGCGCCGCGGGGTCCATGGTCTGACGCTGCTTCTCCAGCAGCGCGTCGACCTCGGGGTCGCTGGTGTAGGAATAAGTGCCCCAGCCGCCGCCGCTCTGGTAGCTGTGCAAATGGCCGGACCAGGCCAGTCCCGGGTCGCCGGGCAGGCCCTGCGACCACATCCAGCTCAGCACGCCGTCCATCTCCGGCGGGCCCGAGCGGCCGCGCTTGCCCAGGCTGATCCAGGCCCCGTACTCCAGGTTGCGCACCTGGCAGCGGATGCCCACGGAACTCAGGTAGGCATACATGGCTTCGCCCACTTCCTTCACGCCCGGTTCGCGCGGCGTGGTGAGGTTGTAGCAGGGGGTCTCGAAGCCATTGGGGTAGCCTGCCTGCCTGAGCAGCTCGCGCGCACGCTTCTGGTCGAAGGCGTAGGGCTTGAGTTCGGGGTCGTAGCCATTCGACTCCTTGCCCACCTGCGCATAGCGCTCGCCCTGGCCGAACAGCACGCGCTTGATGATGGCGTCGACGTCGATGGCGTGCGCGGCCGCCTGCCGCACGCGCACATCGTTGAACGGCGACTTCGGCATCTGCGTGTTGAAATTGAGGAAGAGGTTGTTGCCGCTCACCAGCGTGACGGTCTTCACGCCCGGCATCTTCTTGAACTCTTCGACCATCGAAGGCGGTACGTTGTCGATGAAATCGACCTTACCGGTCTTGAAGGCCGCCACCCGGGTCAGGTCCTCGGGAATCACCTTGATGGTCAGTTCCTTGACGCCGGGCCGCTTTTCCTTGTTCCAGTAGCCGTCAAACGCTTCCAGCTTCAGCTCGTCCTTGACCGTGCGCGAGACAAACTTCCATGGGCCGGTGCCGACCGGCTTGCGGGCGAACTCTTCTTCGCCGACCTTCTGGATGTACTTCTTGGGCATGGCCCACAGCTGCATGTTGCCGACGATGAACTGCGCATCCGGCTCCTTGAAATGCAGCCTGAAGCGGTGCGCATCCACGATCTCGAAACGCTCGACCGACGAGACATAGTGCGAGAAGAAGCTGCTCTTGGGGTCGCGCTGGCGTTGCCAGGAGAACTCGAGGTCCTCGGACGTCAGCGGGTCGCCGTTGTGGAAGCGCACGCCCTTGCGCAGCTGCACGTCGAGAACGGGCTTGCCGTCCTTGCCGGTTTCCAGCTTCCAGTTCTCCGCCAGCCAGTTCTCGTCCTTGAGCGCGGCATTGCGGCGCACCAGCATCTCGAAGATCTGGCCGACAAAGTAGTGGTCGACGCCGGCCGAGATCTTGACCGGGTCGAGCGTGGTCGACTCCGCGCCGAAGGCGACGGTGAGGCTGCCGGTGGCCGGCGAGGGCGGGGCGGCCTGGGCCGCGGGGATGGTGGCGGCGGCCAGCATGCCGGCCAGCAGGCGGCGCCAGGCGGCGTCGGTCAACTTCACTTGCATGGTGCTCCTCCTGTTGCGCCGTCTCGTGGCGGCGCTGTTGGTGTGGATAACTGATGCGCTCAGCGCGGGAAGCTGCCTTCCAGCTGGCGTACCACCTCCAGCAGGCGCGGGCGCACCTCGTCGAGCAGGAATGACGGGGACAGGCGGAACGACGGTCCGCCCACGTTGAGGGCCATGGGCGGCATGCCATGGCCGGGCTCGAAGCCGCGCGCGATGCCGTTGACGTCTGGCTGCCAATCGCCCATCGAGCAGGTCACGCCCAGGGTGAGGTGGTCCGCCAGGCCCTGTTCGATGCCCTGGCGCAGGCGCGGCCACGCCATGTCGTCGACGTCGCGCACCTGTTCCATGAAGGCCTGCCGCTCTTCGTCCGGCACCACCGCCAGCCAGGCGCGGCCGATGGCCGAGGTGGCGACCGGAATGCGCGAGCCGGTATCGAGCGTCAGCGCAATCGCGGCGCAGCTGCGGCAGTGCTCGACATAGATCATCGAGAAGCGGTCGCGCGTGCCCAGCGACACCGTGCCGCCGGAAAAGTCCGCCAGCTCCTGCATCAGCGGTCGCGCCACCTTGCGGATGTCCAGCCGCGACAGCATGGCGCTGCCCAGCCGCAGGCAGGCCGTGCCCAGGCTGTACTTGTGGCTGCCTTCGGCCTGCGCCAGGTAGCCCAGCCGGGTCAGGGTGGAGGTCAGGCGCGATACGGTCGACTTGGGCAGCCCGCAGCGCCGGGCGATTTCCTGGTTGCCCAGCACGCGGTCGCTGGTGCGGAAGCAGGCCAGCACTTCCAGCCCGCGCGCCAGCGCGGTGACGAAGTGGCGGTCTTCCTTGAAGGCATTGCCGGTGGATCGGTCCTGCATAACCGTTGGCTCCCTCGTTGTGCCGTTGCACGCCAGCCGCGCTTGTTCGACGCGCAGGCGTGCCGGACGCGCGCGCGGCGTCCTGGTCCGGTACGGCGGTACTACCCGACAGCGGTCCCGTTCAGCCGCCGGCCTCGGTATCCAGCAAGGCCTGCAGCTCGACCTTGCGCACCTTGCCGGTGGCGGTCAGCGGGAACTCGGGCAGGATGCGGATCTCGGGCACCTTGTAGACCGCCATCTGCTCGCGGCACCATGCATGCAGCGTGTCGGCAGTGATGCCGTCGGCGTGCTCGGCGCGCAGGCGGATAAAGGCCACCGGCACCTGGCCCTTGTCCGGGTCGGGGCGGCCCACCACGGCCGACCCCAGCACCGCCGGGTGGCGCGACAGCAGCACCTCCAGCTCGGACGGGAACACGCTCATGCCGCGCACCTTGAGCATCTCCTTGCGCCGTCCCAGGAAATGCAGGTAGCCCGCCTCGTCATAGGCGCCGATATCGCCGGTGCGGAACCAGCCGTCGCGGAATACCTCGGCATCGACGTCGGGGCGGCCCCAGTAGCCCTTGAACAGCGACGGCGTGCTGACCACGATCTCGCCTTCCTCGCCGACCGGCAGCACCGCGCCGGTGTCGAAGTCGCAGATCTTGATGCGCGTGCCCGGCACCGGCAGGCCGACAAAGACCGGGCGGCCGCGCAGGTCCATGTCGTCGTCCTGCATGCCGGTGGTGAAGGTGTCGCTGGTATGGGTCTCGGTCATGCCCCAGGCGCCTTCGGCAATGATGCTGCCGGTCAGCGCGTGCCAGCGCTGGCGGATGTCGGGGGTGATCTTGCGGATGAACGAGGCGGCGCGCGTGTGCTGCAGCGAACGCAGGTCGTAGCGGCCGGATTCGGGGTGGTTCATCAGTTCGACCGCGTTGTCCACCACCACGAAGGTGCGGTTGACGCGATAGCGCTCGATCGCGGCCATTACCGCCACCGGGTCCCAGCGCGCCAGCAGCACCACGGTCGCGCCGCTGAAGATCGGATAGATCAGCCCGAGGTTCTCGCCCGCGATCCAGAACATCGGCAGGAAGTTCAGCATCACGTCGTTCGAGCCCTCTGCCAGCCGTTCCGCATCGACACCGCCGGTGAGCGCGTAGGAAGCCGCTGCGGTGTAGACCATGTCGCGCTGCGTGTGCATGCAGCCTTTGGGCAGGCCGGTGGTGCCGCCGGTGTAGTTCAGCGCGGCCAGCGCGTCCATGTCGACCGGGGGCAGTGCGACCGGCGTGGTGTCGCGCAGCGCCTGCAGCAGGTCGATGGTGCCTTCCACTGCCAGCGGAGGCGCGTCGAGGCCCGCTGGCAGCGGCAGGTCCGGCTGCGCCGGCAGCATCGCGCCGGCACTGGTGGTGTAGACGGTGTGCAGCCGCGTCTGTGCGCGCACCGACATCAGCAGCGGCGCAAGCTGGTCCTGCACGATGGCGGTGGTGGCGCCGGCATCGTTCAGTTCGTAGACCAGCTCCTGTTCCTTGAAGAGCGGGTTGACCGGCACATAGACCGCGCCCAGCTTCAGGATACCGTAGAAGACCACGTGGAATTGCGGGCAGTTGCCCATCATCACCGCCACCCGGTCGCCCGCGCCCACGCCGCGGTCCTTGAGCAGCGCGGCGCAGCGCTCGGACAGGTCGTCGAGCTCGGCATAGGTCACGGTGGTGCCGTACCAGACCAGCGCGGCGTGGTCCGGGCGCTTGCGCGCCCACGCGCGCAGGTAGTCGCCCAGCGGAGCCTCGCCATGGGGATAGACCGGTGCATCGGGCAGGCCTGCGGGCCAGATCTTGCGATGCCGGGCTTCCAGGTCCTCGAAGAACGCCTGTTCGTTCATCTGCTGTCTCCTCTTGCTTTCGCTCTGGTTCTGTCTGCCGCCGCGCCTACCAGGCGTCGACGAAGGTGCGCATCGGGCGCTGGGGATTGGCGGCACCGGCCTCGAGCCCGCTGACCACCCACTGGCGGGTGGCGGCAGGGTCGATCACGGCGTCGAGTTCCAATGCCGCAGCGGCGTTGATGGCATGGCCGCGCTCGTACATCTGCGCCACCAGCTGCTGGTACAGCGCATCGCGCTGCGGGCCGGCCGGCAGCGCTTCCAGCTCCTTGCGGAAGCCCAGCCGCACCGCGCCCTCCAGGCCCATGCCGCCGAATTCGCCGGTTGGCCACGAGACCGTGAAGGTCGGCGCGCGGAAGCCGCCCGCGGCCATCGCCATTGCGCCCAGGCCGTAGCCCTTGCGCAGCACCACCGCCAGGAACGGCACGCGCAGCTTGGCGCCGGCGACGAACATGCGCGACACATGGCGCACCTGGGCGCGGGCCTCGACCTCCGGGCCCACCATGAAGCCCGGAGTGTCGATCAGCGATACGATCGGCAGCCCGTGCGCATTGCACACCTGCATGAAGCGCGCGGCCTTGTCGGCGGCGTCGGCATCGATGGCGCCGCCGAGGTGGCGCGGGTTGTTGGCGAGAATGCCCACGGGCCGGCCTTCGATGCGCGCCAGCGCGGTGTGGATGCCGGTGCCGAAGCCGGCGCGCAGTTCCAGCACGCTGCCCGCGTCGGCCAGGCCGGCGATGGCGGCGCGCGTGTCATAGACGCGCAGGCGGTTTTCCGGCACCACCTGGCGCAGCGCCAGCGCGTCAGGCGCCTGCCAGTCGTCGACACGGCCCTGGAACATCGACAGGTAATGCCTGGCCGCGGCCACCGCGTCGGCCTCATCGTCGACCAGCAGGTCGACCACGCCGTTGTGGTACTGCACCGTGGCCGGGCCGATGTCCTCGGGGCGGAACACGCCCAGGCCGCCGCCTTCGATCATGGCCGGGCCGGCCATGCCGATGTTGGCGTTGCGCGTGGCGATGATCAGGTCGCAACAGCCCAGCAGCGCGGCATTGCCGGCAAAGCAGCGCCCGGAGGCGATGCCCACCACCGGCACTTCGCCGCTCAGCTCGGCGAAGGCGGCGAACGAAGGCTGGTACAGGCCGGCCACGGTGGGGAAGTCGATGTCGCCCGGGCGGCCGCCGCCGCCTTCGGCAAAGATCACCGTCGGCAGCCGGTTCCGCAGCGCCACCTCCAGGATGCGGTCGGTCTTGATATGGTTGCGCTTGCCCTGGGTGCCGGCCAGCACGGTGGCGTCGTAGGCCAGCACCGCGCAGCGCGCGCGCTCCGGTGCGAACAGGCTGCCGTTGACGGCGCCGGTGCCGGTGATCAGCCCGTCGGCAGGGGTGTTGGCGATCAGGTCGGCCTCGCTGCGCCGGCTGGCCTGTGCCGCCAGCGCCAGGCCGCCGTATTCGCGGAAGCTGCCGGCATCGCACAGGTCGTCGACGTTCTCGCGCGCGGTGCGCTGGCCGCGCGCATGGCGGCGTGCCACGGCCTCGGGGCGGGCCGCGTCGTACAGGAAGGCATGGCGGTCGAGCACGCGCTGCAGGTCGGCGCGGATCGCTGACGGGTCGGTGTGCTCGGCCTCGCCGTCGGCATGGGCGCCAGCGTCGGCAGGCTCCAGCACCAGCATGACCTGGCCCTCGGCGACTTGCTCGCCGGAAGCGGTGCGCAGGTCGATCACGCGGCCCGCGTGCTCGGCCACGATGGCATGTTCCATCTTCATCGCATCGAGCACGGCCACGGTCTGGCCAGCCTTGACCAGGTCGTTCTCGCGCGCCAGTTCGATCACGCGTCCGTTCATAGGCGCGCGCACCGCGCACAGGCCCTCGCCCAGTTGCTCCTCGAAGCTTGCCGTGCTGGAAGGTGCCGCCACCCTGGGGGCGCTGCCTCCTGCGAGGGCCTGCCGCGCCGCGTCGTGCGCCGCAATCTGCGCGGCGCGTTCCAGCAGGGCGGGCAGCGCGGCCTCCATATAGCGCGTATGCACGTGCTGGCTGGCAAAGTCGTCGCGCTCGGCCAGCGCCCGCAGCAGGTCGAGGTTGGTGGCGATGCCGCCGATATTGAATTCCCCGAGCGCGCGCTGCAGGCGCCGCACTGCGTCAGCGAAGTTGTCGCTGGCCGAGGTGACGATCAGCTTGGCCAGCAGCGTGTCGTAATGCGCGGACGGTGCATAGCCGGTATAGCCGTGGGTGTCGACGCGCACGTCCGGCCCGGTGGGCGGATCGAAGCGCTCCAGCCGCCCCTGTGCCGGGCGTGCCAGCCCTTGCGCATCGGTGGCCTCGGCATTCACGCGCACCTGGATGGCATAGCCGCGCACGCGCGGCGGGTGCTGCGGGTCCAGCCCCAGTTCCGCCAGGCGCCGGCCTTCGGCCAGCCCCAGCTGCACGGCCACCAGGTCCATGCCGGTGACCTGCTCGGTGACGGTGTGCTCGACCTGCAGGCGGGGGTTGGCTTCGATAAAGACAAAGGGCAGGGCCGCGCCATCGCGGCGCGCACCGTCCTCGGGCTCTTCGACCAGGAATTCAAACGTGCCCAGGCTGCGGTAGCGCGCTTCGCGCGCGAGCGTGCAGGCGGCATCGACAATGCGCTGGCGCAGCGCCGGATCGAGCGCCGGGCTGGGCGCGATCTCGACCACTTTCTGGAAACGGCGTTGCAGCGTGCAGTCACGCTCGCCCAGTGCGATCACATGGTGGCCGTCGCCGGCGATCTGCACTTCGATATGGCGCGCGCGGGCCACCAGCCGTTCGGCGTAGATGGCATCGATGCCGAAGGCCGAGCGTGCTTCGGAGCGGCAGCGCGCATAGGCTTCGGGCAGCGCGTCGCGCTCGCGCACCACGCGCATGCCACGCCCGCCGCCGCCGCCCACCGCCTTGAGCACCACGCCGGCGCCGTCCTGTTCGTCGAAGAATGCGGTCACCGCATCGAGCGTGGCGCCGCCCGCGGTGGCGGGCATCACCGGTACGCCGCAGCGCGCGGCCAGCGCCAGCGCGCGGCCCTTGTCGCCGAACAGGGCCAGCTGCTCGGGCTCGGGGCCGACAAAGACGATCTCCGCGGCTGCGCAAGCGCTGGCAAAGTCGGCGCGCTCGCTGAGAAAGCCATAGCCAGGGTGGATGGCGTCGCAGCCGGTAGCGCGCGCTGCGCTGATGATGGCGGGAATGTCGAGATAGGCAGCGGCCCCCTGGCCCTGCAGCGCAACAGCTTCGTCGGCCAGCAGGCGGTGCCGGCTGGCATCGTCGTCGGTGGCATAGACCGCCACGGTGGCGATGCCAAGGTCTCGTGCGGCGCGTTGCACGCGCAACGCGATCTCGCCACGATTGGCGATCAGGAGCTTCTTCACAAATGTCCCCTTCCATGCGAAGCGGCATCGCGCAAGCAGCGTTGCGTGGCCGGCTTCTGTTTTTTGGTTTGTGATTCTGCGAGGTGGAATCTACGCGGCTCGTCCAGGGGTCACAAGCGCGATGCGCCGGAACCATGTATGACATGCCGCGCGTGCATAGCGCGGGAGCAAGGGGGAGGGGGAAGGGCTGCCCGTTCTGTTCTGCATTGCAGAATCTCGGGCGGTGTGGCGGGTCGATCCAGAGGCCTGGCTGGCCTTGGATCGCAACCGATGGAACGCGCGGAACATGGCGTTACCGCGGATTTGCCGCCCTCTCCCGACAGCGGGAGAGGGGAACGGCGATGAGTGCCCTGCTTCAGCCGATGCGCATGCCCGGCACCGCGCCCTCGTGCGGTTCCAGGATATACAGGCCCGGCGCGGCCTTCTCATCCGCCGCAGACGCAGCCAGCACCATGCCTTCGGACACGCCGAACTTCATCTTGCGCGGGGCCAGGTTGGCCACCACCACGGTCAGCTTGCCGACCAGCTGCGCCGGCGTGTAGGCCGACTGGATGCCGGAGAACACGTTGCGGGTGCGGCCTTCGCCCAGGTCCAGCGTCAGCTGCAGCAGCTTGTTCGAACCTTCCACCTTCTGGCATTCGACAATCTTCGCGACGCGCAGGTCCACCTTGGCGAAGTCGTCGATGGTGATGGTGTCGGCGATCGGCTCGATCGCCGAGCCCGCGGCGGCCGGCGCCGCGGTTGCCTGCAGCGATTCGCGGTTGGCTGCCAGCAGCGCATCGACCTGCTTGGCATCGACGCGCGTCATCAGGTGCTGGTAGGCCTGCACCGGGCTGGCAGCCGACAGCTGCTTGTCGATGGCACGCCAGTCCAGCGGCTCGACGTTCAGGAAGCGCTCAACGCCGGCAGCCACGTTCGGCACCACCGGCTTCAGGTAGACCGTCAGCAGGCGGAAGGCTTCCAGCGAGACCGAGCATGCCGCATGCAGCGCCGCGCGCTTGTTTTCGTCCTTGGCCAGTTCCCACGGCTTCTCGGTGTCGACGAAGGCGTTGACCGCATCGGTCAGCTCCATCACCAGGCGCAACGCCTTGCTGTACTCGCGGGCTTCGTAGAGGTGGGCGACCTGCGGTGCGGCCTGGCGCAGCTGCTCGAGCAGCGGGTGGGCCAGCGCGGCCTCGTCGACCTTGCCTTCGAAGCGCTTGACCAGGAAGCCCGCGGCGCGGCTGGCGATATTGACGTACTTGCCGATCAGGTCGCTGTTCACGCGCGCAATGAAGTCATCGAGGTTCAGGTCGAGGTCTTCCATGCTCGCGTTGAGCTTGGCGGCGAAGTAGTAGCGCAGCCATTCCGGGTTCATGCCGGTGTCGACATAGCTCTGCGCGGTGATGAAGGTGCCGCGCGACTTGCTCATCTTGGCGCCGTCCACGGTCAGGAAGCCGTGGGCGAACACATTGGTCGGGGTGCGGTAGCCCGAGAAGCGCAGCATCGCCGGCCAGAACAGCGTGTGGAAGTACAGGATGTCCTTGCCGATGAAGTGGTACTGCTCGGCGGTGGAATGCGGGCCGACCCAGGCGTCGAAGTCGATGCCCTTCTTCGCGGCCAGGTTCTGGAAGCTGGCGTAGTAGCCGATCGGGGCGTCCAGCCACACGTAGAAATACTTGCCGGGCGCGCCGGGGATCTCGAAGCCGAAGTAGGGCGCATCGCGCGAGATGTCCCAGTCGGACAGGGTCGAGGCCTCGCCCTCGGCGCCCAGCCATTCCTGCATCTTGTTGGCGGCTTCGGGCTGGGCCAGGTCGGCCACCCATTCGCGCAGGAAGGTCTCGCAGCGCGGATCGGACAGCTTGAAGAAGTAATGGGCCGACGACTTGCGCACCGGCGTGGCGCCGGACACCACCGAATACGGGTTCTTCAGGTCGGTCGGCACGTAGGTGGTGCCGCAGACCTCGCAGGAGTCGCCGTACTGGTCCTTGGCGCCGCACTTGGGGCACTCGCCCTTGATGAAGCGGTCCGGCAGGAACATGTTCTTGACCGGGTCGAAGAACTGCTCGACCTCGCGCTCGGCGATCAGGTCCTCGGCCTTCAGGGCCAGGTAGATCTTTTCGCACAGCTCGCGGTTTTCTTCCGCGTCGGTGCTGTAGTAGTTGTCGAACGACACCAGGAAGCTGTCGAAGTCGCGCTTGTGCTCGGTCCAGACGCGGTCGATCAGTGCCTTGGGCGTGATGCCTTCCTTCTCTGCGCGCAGCATGACCGGCGTGCCGTGGGTGTCGTCGGCGCCGACGTAGTAGACCTCGTTGCCCATCATGCGCTGGAAACGCACCCAGATATCGGTCTGGATGTATTCCACCAGGTGGCCGATATGGATCTGGCCGTTGGCATAAGGCAGGGCGGATGTGACGAGGATGCGACGTGCGGTCATAAACAGGAGCCGGTCAGGAGCGGGGAAGTATCAGGGGACGGCGCCAGCCAGGAGGGGAGGCGCGTGCCGGGAAGGGGCTATTTTAGCAACTGGCCAGCGCCTGCGCGCCGGTTCCGCATGGCGGAATGATGAAGCCGGCGGATCCGTTCGGCCAAAAAAAAGCGCCGGTCAGAGCCGGCGCAGCTTTCCACAACGGAAAAGGAGGAGAAATCAGGTACCGCCCGGGAGGTCAGCCACCCATCGCGAGCCAGCAACGGTGGCAAGCGGCACCTGTTTCTATGACTAGGTCATCCTTGAATTGGTTTCAAAAAAATTTCGACGCGGCGATTTTGTGCCCGTCCGGCCTCCGAGCCGTTGTCCGCAACTGGCTGGGATTGCCCGCGCCCTTCGGCCGTCAGGCGGTTGCGTGCGACGCCGCGATCACCCAGGTAGCCGGCCACGCTCTGGGCGCGGCGCTGCGACAGCTGCATGTTGTAGCTGGGGTTGCCGGTGCTGTCGGTATGGCCCACCACGTTGGCGCTCACGTCCTGGTGCTGGCCCAGGGTCTGCGCGACCTGGTCGAGCACCGAGCGGAACGACGGCTTGATGGTGGCGCTGTCGGTATCGAAGGTAACCTGGCTGGGGATGTTGACCTTGAGCGTGCCATCCGGCTGCTCGGTGATCTGGGTGCCCGTGCCCGCGGTGTCCTTGTTCAGCTTGCCGCGGATGGCGTTCCAGTTGTAGCCGGTTGCGCCGCCGATGGCACCGCCCACTGCCGCGCCCACCAGCGTGCCGGTGGTATTGCCGCCGATCAGGTTGCCAAGCCCGGCGCCGACCGCGGCGCCCACGCCGGTGCCGACTGCCGTATGGGTCTGCTGTTCAGTGGCGCAACCTGCGGCCAGCAGCGTGGCAGCGGCGAGCGAGACAGTAACGAGCTTGATCTTCATGCTTTCTCCTTCTGATGTTCCCGTAAATGTTCTTGGTACCGCATCGCGATGGTAACGCCAAGGCTAGCGGCAGGTAACCCTTTGTACGCGTCGGGCCCGGCCGGTGCGGGCAACCGCCTGCGATGCCGGCGTACCGGGCCGTCCAACCGCACTACAATATGGATATGGCGGCGCGCGCACAAGTGCAAGCTTGTGAGATTTGTAAATGTCTGTAATCCCACACCCAATGCAGGGTATTGCGCGCGGATTTCCGGCGTTCATGGCCGGTGCTGCATACTTTGATACATTAGGCGCAGGCCATCATGCGCCAATCCCCCAAATCATCGAAGCGGAGTTTGTCTTGAGCGTCAGCACTGAGCAGGTCACCGAAGCCCTGCGCACCGTCATCGATCCCAATACGGGCAAGGACCTGGTGTCCACCCGCTCGGCCAGGAATATCCGCGTCGACGGCGGCGATGTCTCGCTGGAAGTCGAACTCGGCTACCCCGCGAAGAGCCAGTTCGATCCGATCCGCAAGCTGGTGGTTGCTGCGGTGCGGCAAGTGCCGGGCGTGATCAATGTCAGCGTCGCCGTGACCATGAAGATCGTCGCGCACGCGGTGCAGCGCGGGGTCAAGCTGCTGCCGGGCGTGA